>JBFLWK010000055.1 GCA_040757695.1 Elusimicrobiota bacterium | reverse complement strand
GTTCATATACAGCGTGACTTGCTCGTCTTAGCTCCACATATTACATTATACAAAATTTGGCAAAATTTGTCGGTCGCCTTCATCCCCGCAGCAAGCTGCGGGGTATTCGGCGACATTTAAATAAAGACCTTATAGACACAAACAGTATGCCGCCCCGGTTTGACCCGATTTTGAATTATATGAGAGAGATGGAACAGAAACCGCAGCCAATGTGTTAGATGCTTTACAAAACGGTTACAATATTACTAACCATATAGACCATTGTGATACTACAGTCATCGGGGCAGGTCCTGATTTTATAACTATTACTGATATTAACAACTTAACTAATGCCCCGAAATTTGCAGTATGGTGGACTTGTGGCTGCTATCCCGCTGATTTTGAATACGATGATTGTATCGCTGAACACTGTATTTTAAATCCTAACGGCGGGATGGTATCTTTTTGTGGCAATTCTCGTTACGGATGGGTTGGTTATGCTGATAGTCAACTGGACCCTGAATTTTATGTTTCTCTTTTTCAAGATGATTTATACCATATTGGCGAAACTTTATTAGATTCTAAAGCTACTTTTGTACCTCCTGCCGACAATGTTATGCGATATTGTATTTACGAGCTGAATTTATTTGGTTGTCCGGAAATGACAATAATTACCGATACACCGGAGAATCTCGTGGTTACTCATCCTAATACTATCGGTATGTTGATTCCTACAAATGTAACCGTTACAGTGTATAAAAATGGTAATCCTGTTGCCGGAGCAAGAGTGGCGATTTCACGGGTTGATGCTCCGGATGATTATTGGACTGGTTTAACCGCTGCAAATGGAAGCGTAACTTTATCCAATGTTACAGTCAGCCAAGAAGGTGATTATGATATTGTCGTAACTGCTCATAACGGTTTACCTTACGAAGGTATAATTACCTCTGAAAGCGAACCACCAGCCGGAATTTCTAATCTTACCGCTCTTACTGGAAATTCTGATGGCGAGATATTTTTACAGTGGACAGCACCTGGAGAAGATGGAACTGTGGGTACGGTATCCGGATATCTGGTAAAATATGCTACCAGTCAGATCAATAATCTTGATTTTTATGCTTCCTGGGTAAGTACCTATACTCATTCCTGGACAGGATTTTCTACTGCTGGTAGTGAAGAATCCCGCTTATTAACCGGACTAACTCCCGGGGTTACTTTATATTTTGCCTTAAAAGCGTACGATATAGCGGAATTCTATGGAGTATGGAATTCGTCAATTGATGTTCCGGGCATAAACACGGCAAATTATGCGCCAGTTCAAGAACTCGTTCCGCCTGCACCAACAAATTTGTCTTCTATTCCGTATAGTACGGAAATTTATCTTATCTGGACTGCGCCTTCACCATATCCAACTGATTTTGACTATTACCGAGTATATTGTGATTCCACAACACCATATGATTGGGTAGACAGTTTTATTGCTACCGAGACGATAAATAGCTCGTTTTTACATATAGGTCTTACAAATTATAACACATATTATTATCGTGTGACAACAGTAGACCAGGAACCAATGGTATTAGAAAGCAGTTATTCTAATGAAGTATCAACAGCACCGTATCTATGTGCTCCTTTTGCTCCAACAAATTTTGTAGGGTTCGCTTTATCTACAACAGCAATTCAATGGGCATGGGAGGATAATTCATCATCTGAGGATGGTTTTAGAATTTATACAGCGACGGATGGTCTTATCGCTGAGGTTTCAACAAATACAATAAACTGGACACAAAATGGATTAAATCCAAACACATCTTCTTATATATATTCAATATGTTCATTCAACAGTTATGGAGAAAGTAACAAAATTTCTCTTTCCGTATATCCTGTTTACAGTTTAGCTAACCCACCGACAGGTTCTTCAGTGGTTTCAGTGTCTTCAGTGACAATAACAATTCAGTGGTCTGCAAACAGTAATCCCGCTTATACCCGCTGGGGAATAGTGCGGTCAACCGAGAGCGGATTTACATCTGTCACTACATTAAAAGCATTTGCTGATAATTACATATCAACTTCTTATTTTGCTTCTGACCTCTTACCTCTTACTTCTTACTGGTTCAAGGTATCTGCTTTCAACGAAGATGGAGTTGCAACAGTATTTGACCAAACGGTCTCAACGAAAACACCGCCCGCACCACCCGCACCGCCCCCACCACCTGACAATAATCCACCGACATTGTCTTGGACTGGTGAAGCGAATTATATTTCCGACGGACTTAACCCTATAATAGGAACATCTACAAATACCTACATTTACCGAGTAAAATACACGGATGCTGATAACGATGCTCCTTATTCGGGCTATCCAAGGGTTCACATCAAAAAAGGTGGAGCAGAGATAACTGGCAGTCCATTTACGATGACTGCTGCGGATAGTAATTCATATTCAACAGGCAGGAAATACAGTTATTCAGCGACGCTTTCTGTTGGAACTGATTACACCTATTACTTTGAGGCACAGGATGCAAACGGTGCAACCGCCAACCACCAACCACCAACCGATGTTGATGCACCTGATGTAATAGTGCCAACTTATTATATTAAAGGCTATGTGAAAATGCCAACTGGTACAGCGATAAATGGTGTGACACTGAATTTGACTGGTGTTAATGTGAAAAAAGTAGCAGTTACAAATGCTTCAGGGTATTATGAGTTTTTGAATCTTCTATCTGGTAGTTACACAATTACACCAAACAAACTCATCTATACATTCAGCCCTGTTTCCAGAAGTACAATATCTTTAGATAGAAATATTGATAATTGGGATTTTACCGGGATAGCATACATAACAGCGGGAGAAATAAAAATCATAGGTGGAACAGAAAGTAAGGGAGCTGTTAATCCCAATAAAGATGAATCAGTAAAAATTGATTTCAAAGGTAATTCTATTGGTAAATTTGAGTGTAAAATATTTATGCTGACAGGCGAGATTGTTTACGAGGAAACAAAAGAGAATATCTCGGTGGGCAGATTTGAATGGATACCGAAGGATATCGCATCAGGGATTTATGTTGTCTATATCAAAGGTCCCGGTGTAAAAATCCATAAAAAAATGGTAATACTAAGATGAAACAATTACAAATTTACAATAGGAAATGTTTGGGATTGGTTTTAATTTTTAGTTTTACATTTCTAATTTTTAATTATCTCTATGCTTCTTTTGGTAGAAGTGGCTGGATAATTTTCAGAAAGGCACAGTCATCAAAGTTTAAAGGACTTACGACAGTTGGTGCTATCAGGGGTGATTTATCAGGCGTATTTTATAATCCAGCTGTTTTAGGTACAAACAACCAAAGAGAAATATTTTTTATATCAGAACTTGGGTTTGCTGAAGATAAATTTGGTGGTTTTGTTTATGGTGAACCACTGAAAAACGGAATGATTTCTGGTGGTATTGTTTATTACGATGCAGGTAAAATAGAACTTAACTGGCTTGAAGATGGTGAACTTAAAACAAATGAGGAGATTATTGCCCAAAGAGATTTATTGGGTATATTATCATATGGGCATAAATTTAGTGATGATTTATTCAGCGGAGCATCACTAAAACTTGCAACAAGCAAAATTATAGAAAGAGAAAGTGCATTTGCATATGCTGGTGATTTAGGAATCTTTTATCTACCATTAAAGAATTTTTCTGTTTCAGCAGCAGCACAAAATCTCGGTTCATCCACAAAATTTATTGATGATAAAAATTCACTCCCGACTTCTGCTTATCTGGGTAGCGGTTATCTCTATTATCTATCGCCTGTTGTCTATTGTCTATCCGGCGCCGGAGCAACATACAATTTTACTGACAAAAAATTAATTCCTGAGATAGGATTTGAGTTCGGCTGTGATTTTGTTTCAATAAATGTAGGTTATCGTTTTAATATTGATGAAGCCAATCTACACTTTGGATTAGGAGTTACCTACAAAAATATTGATTTCGGTTATGCATATATTCCGGGTATCTATCTTAATACAACCCACCGTGTAAGTATTGGCTATAGATTCGGTTCTTCTATTGAAACAAACTTAGCACAGGTGAAGGAAATTGTGCCTACTGCAGAAGTCATTATTTCACCTGAGGAGAAAAAAGAGAAAATGAGGGAACTGTTTGTTGCGGGACAAGAGGATTTCAAGCAGGAAAACTATGAGCCGGCAATAGAAAAATTCCAGCAGGTTGTGAAACTTGAGCCCTCACATCAACTTTCTAAAACCAATATTGCACGAGCAAAAACTAAACTTAGAGACAAAAATATACTAATTATAGAAAATTATCACAAACAGGCAGATAAATTCATATCAGTTAAAAAATATAAAGATGCTGTAAGGACTTATCAAGAAGCAATAAAGCGGTTTCCATATGAAAAGAAATTCTACCAGAAACTTGCTACAATTCATATGAAACAAAACCAGACCGGATTTGTGATTGATACATATCTTGCGTGTTTAGAAAAAAATCCTGATGCGAATGATATGCGAAAAAATCTGGCATATGCATATGAAGAGATGGAAAAGAAGGCGAAATTTTCTTACGGCAAATACTTGAAAAAAGCAAAACTACACTGGGAAAAACTGCTCGGCACAGAGTATGATAGTTTAGCAAAACAGCATCTTGAAAAAAGATATTAAATTTTATAGAATAAATCAGGGAGAAAAATATGGATAAAAGAAAAAACTTTTTTGTTGAGAAGGGTCTTCAGGTAAAATATGCTGTTGTGATTGCTGGCTTTTTGACTGTCTTGCTTTTTATCGCCTGGGGGCATGTTTATTATCTTGTGTCAAATATCCTGCCGAATATTCTATCGTCGGAAATGGGGAAGGAACTAACAGAGTTGATAAAAACACTTATCAAGGTAGGTGTAGGGTATATAATCGCTGTTGTGATTTTGGCAGTTTATCTATCACACAGAATCGTCGGTCCGCTAAACAGAATAAAAAAGATACTTATGGAAATACAGCAGACAGGTAATTTTGATAAGGAGTTTTTGCCAAGAAAAAATGATGAACTGTATGACCTCTTAAATTGTCTTGATGAAACATTCAAGAAACTGCAGGAGAACCGACTTGTTTATCGTACCCATCGTCAGCAAATCTGCGAAAAAATAAAAGAGATTGCCGCATAATTAAAAAACGCTCCGAATAAATCTGAACTTCTCACCGAACTTGAACAACTTGCCGAAAACCTGAAACATCCAGGATTGCCTCGCTAATTAACACATTCTTTACAAATCTTAAAAAATTAGATATAATTCTTACGAAATACGAAAAATTCCATTATCACATTGTCGCTAATATGATACTCAAAAACAAATTTGAAATACCTGATGATATTCGTCAGGCAAAAATTATACAGCAGGAACTTGCACAAAAAGTGATACTGCGAAGTGATTTTGATGATATTGCACGGATAAAAACGGTTGCCGGCTGTGATGTTTCATACTCAAAAGACGAAAAGAAAATCTATGCAGTAGTTGTGGTGTTTGATTTTTCAACATTAAAAATTTTAGAAAAAGTAAAAATTAGATACCGCAAAAAATTTCTGTTCCCGTATATCCCCGGTTACCTTTCTTTCAGGGAGGGTCTCGTTTTGTTTGAAGCGATAAAAAAATTAAAAACTGAACCGGATATCTTTTTGTTTGACGGGCAGGGAATTGCGCATCCGAGGGGCATTGGCATTGCCTCACATCTCGGTGTTATATTTGATAAACCATCAATCGGTTGCGCAAAATCACTTCTTTATGGAAATTATGAAGAACCACCGCCGGGATTAAAAGGTACCTATACATTTCTGAAAGATGATGCAGGAACTGTAATCGGACTGACTATGCGGTCAAAAAAATATACAAAACCGATTTTCATTTCACAGGGACACAGAATCGGCTTAATCATTTCGGCAGATATTGTGTTTCAGTGTCTCACAAAATATCGGATTCCTGAACCATTACGGTTAGCACATATAGAGGCAAACAAAAAAAATTGACATCTTAATTTTTTTTTGTATAATAAAATTATGCCTGAATTAAGACGGGACCTAATATCGCAAAAATGGGTTATCACAGGAACAAAGAATGCGGATGAATTCCTGTCATCATTAAAATTTGAACAAAAAGAAACTCCCGATGGCTGTTATTTTTGTGAAGGTAACGAAACAAAAACACTTTCGGAAATATATTCAATTCGGAAATTTGATACTCGGCCGAACACACCGGGCTGGCAGGTGCGGGTAATCCCATCAAAAGCAGCGGTATTCAAAATTGAAGGCGATATCGGTAAGGTTGGACACGGAATTTATGACCTGATGAACAACATTGGCGCACACGAACTTATCATAGAATCACCACAACATATCAAAAATATCTGCGACCTCTCTGCTGAACAAATTCTGCGGGTATTAAAGGTTTATCAAACACGATTGCGAGACCTTGATAATGACGAACGGTTAAGATATGCTTTGATTTTCAAGAATCAACGACCACAATCACCTCTCAGATTCGGACATACGCATTCTCAACTTGCTGCATTACCATTAACACCAAAAACAGTCAAAGATGAATTGTTATCGGCAAAAGAGTACTATTCATACAAAGAGCGATGCATTTTTTGTGATATGATTCATCAGGAACAAAAGGACAAGAACCGGCTTGTTGAAGAAAATAGTGACCATATCTCATTCGTTCCATTCGCAACCAAATTCCCGTTTGAACTCCTAATACTGCCCAAAAAACATAATGTTGATTTCCGTCTGGAAAGCGAAGCATCATTAAAAAATCTTGCGCAGACATTAAAAATCTCGCTATCTAAAATTGCACTGGCACTTAATGACCCGCCATTAAATTATATACTTCATTCTATTCCGTATATGCGACAAAAACAGGACTACTGGAAAACTATTCATAACGATTATCACTGGCATATTGAGATATATCCGCAGATTCAAGAAATTACAGGGTTTGAATGGGGTTCAGGGTATCATATACAGCCGTTATTACCTGAAATATGCGCAAAAATACTGAGAGATACAAAATAGTTTCAGCATCGGCGATAAAAAATTTTGATAAACTTGCAGTTAAAAAATTTTTAGTTCCGTCAATAGTGTTGATGGAGAATGCTGGAAAAAATGTAGCCGAAATTATTTTGGAAAAATTTCAGCCCAGAAGTGTTGCAGTATTCTGTGGAGGTGGAAATAATGGCGGCGATGGCTTTGTAGTCGCTCGGCATCTTTATAATAAGAATGTAAAAGTAAAAGTTTTTATCGCACAGTGCAAAAATAAGTATACCGGTGCTGCACTTACAAACCTGAAAATTATTGAAAAACTAAAAATACCAGTTCTGAAATTTAATACGCATTCTCCAAAAATTACAAATACAGATTTAATTGTAGATGCGTTGCTTGGTACAGGTACTAAAGGTGAGGTCAGAGGAATATACAAAAAAATTATTGATAAAATAAATTCTACTAAAAAGCCGGTTGTATCAGTTGATATTCCGTCGGGTATTGATGCTGATACAGGGAAGGTATTAGGGAGTGCTGTGAAATCAAATGCAACAATCACGATGGCGGCAATAAAAAAAGGGCTTTTAATAAATGCTGGCAAAGAATACTCTGGTAAAATATTTGTCGTGGATATTGGCTTGAAATTTTAGGGGATAGCGGATATAGATTCCCGACAATCCCGATGTCCATCGGAATTCAGCAGCCCTTCGGGAGAATTTGGAGTTTGCTGTTAATGGGGGTAAAGGGGGAGAGTAGAAAAAACAGGTTTAAGGTTGGAAGTTAAAAGTCAAAATGTAAGCAAATGCTTACATTTGAATTTTGCTCCTTGGTAAAACAGGAAAAATCAATTAGTACAATTGTACTACTTGAAAAATTGCTCGTCGGTAAATTTTGGTTTTTTCAATTAGTACAAATGTACTAAATCAATTTTTTCTTGATTCTTATTTCTCAATTCTATGCCGTTAAAGGGGGTGATAAAAATGACAATGGCCACAGGATTGGTTTTGGTACGGCTGGTTGCAGGTAAGGAAAAACAAGCACTTAATAAACTGAGAAATATTGAAGGCGTAACACATATAAGCGCTGTGTTCGGAAGATGGGATTTGGTGATTGATGTTGAGGCGAATAATCTATCTGATTTGACTTCGCTTGTTGTTCATAAAATTCGTACTATCGCCGGTGTTTTAGGTACTGAAACATTGATAACCACCGCAATATAAAAAGATGCGAGGGTTTAGGTGGGTTTTAACCCACCTGCCCAAACCTGATGCATCACACAACAATGTAGCCGAGAATTCATTCTCGGTGAGTGAAGCGAATAGGAGGTGAGAAAATTATGGTAAAAGATATTACAACCCTTCTGAAAAATACAGAATCACATCTGCTAAAAAATATAATACACGCAGGTGGTGTTGTTTTAGGAGTAAAAATTAAAGGTAAAACAGGTGTTTTGGTAAAAGACGAAGAGTTTTCCGATAGATTACAAGCAGAAGTTGCCAAAAAAACAGGTGTCGGCGGGTTTATATCAACCGATGAACTACCGCGGTATGGTATAAGTGCAAAAGAAAAAGCAGAAATTGAAAAGGATTTCAACTGCTTGAAAAAAGATGTGATTGTCTTTGTTGCGGCTGACAAGGAAAAAGCAGAAAAAGCAATTCAGATAATTGAAAACGAAATGACAAAAAGAGTAGAGGTAAAAAGGGAGCGAAAGAAGAAAATAGCTAAAACAAAAAAGACAAGCAAAAAAATAAAATCCAAAAAGAAAAAATAAGAGTTTGCCACTATTTATGAAAGAATTTTTTAAGAACATATCCGTGTTGTTGGGCGGATTTATTGTTTTTTTATTATCCGCCACTTTTTTATGTTCTGATTATTATTTTGATAGCAATACTTCTACAGATTTAACAGCAATTTATATATGGGTAAAGGTTGGCTCATTTGACGAAGATAAAGACAATTCCGGGATTTCACATTTTATAGAGCATCTAATTTTTAAGGGCACACCAACAAAAACACAGAAAGATATAGCACCTGAAATTGAAAAACTCGGTGGAATAATAAACGCAGCAACCTCAAAAGATTTTACTTGTTTTTATACGATTGTTCCGAGTAGTTATACATTAAAAGCTACTGAAATCCTAACAGATGCGGTTTTGAATCCTGTATTCCCGGAAGACGAAATTGAAAAAGAACGAAAGGTAATTTTAGAAGAAATAAAACGAAAAGATGATAATCCGCAATCTCAACTTTTTGATGAATTTTATAAGCTGGTCTATGAACCAACTTCATATGGAAAACCTGTTATTGGAACTGCAGAAATTGTTACAAAACTCAACCGGACAGATTTCTTGTCATTCCATAAAAAGTTTTATACACCACAAAATATCATAGTTGTTGTTTCAGGCAATTTTGATAGAAAGTCCATTTTTTATGTGCTGAAAAATGGATTTAGTAAATTACCAAAATCAAAATATACTAAAAAAACTAATATGAAAGAATTTAGTAATCCAGAAGTCCAGAAATCAGATTCAAAAATTATTATCAAAAAAGATGTTGCACATCCATACATTCTGATGGGCTTTACAGGCGCATCAGTAGAAAATACTGACCAGTATGCGCTTGATCTGGTTTCTTATGTTTTAGGTTCAGGCAGGGCTTCTCGGCTTTACAAAAAGCTTGTAGAAGATACAAAACTGGCGTATACTATTGGTTGCTCGTTTTCTACACATAGGGGGCCAGGTTTGTTTTATGTTTATGCCGAATGTCCGTCTGAAAATACAAACTCATTGATAAATCGGGTGTCGTTAGAACTGTTAGATATTACTGTTAACTCAGTTACTAACGACGAACTTAATAGAGCAAAGACACTTTTAATACGGGATAAACTTCTGCAGGAACAAACACCCGACGGTAAAGCCGAAACTATAGGTTTTTATGCTACACTTGGCAATCCAGAAATTGTTAAAAATTATATCAAAAATATCAAAAAACTAAAACCACAGAATATTAAAAAAGTAATGTCAAAATATCTAATTTTTTCAAATATTCCAACGGTTATTATTACACCATTAGAAAATTAGAAAATTTTCTAATTTTGAAATTATGAAAAAATTTGTATTTGTAGCAGTTTTTTATTTTATATTTTTAATTCTTAATTCTTGCTATTCTCAACCAACGAAAATTCAATTTGAGAATGGTTTTACACTTGTCTATTCTGAAAAGAAGAATCTGGGACTTGTCAGTATAAATCTATTTGTGAAAGGTGGGGCTTTTACTGAATCTGATGAAGTATCAGGAATAACAAGTATTACCTGTGCGGTGTTGACAAAAGGCACATCTAATAGAGATTCTGACAGAATTGCGAGTGAATCAGAATCGCTGGGTGCTTCAATCTCTGCTGGTTGTTTAGATGACTTTTTAGAAGTTTCAATGATAGTTCTATCTGAAAATTTTATGTCTGCATTTGATATTTTTGCCGATGTTGTAAATGCCCCAACATTTCCTGCTGACGAATTTGAGAAAGAAAAAATAAAAACAATCGCAGCAATAAAATCCAAAACAGACCATATTTTTAGTGTTGGATATGATTTATTTAACGAACAAATTTTTACCAATCACCCATATCACAGACCTGTAATCGGTTATGAGATAACTGTTTCATCACTGACTGTTGAACAGGTTGTTGATACTCACAAAAAATTATTTAAACCTGAAAATATGGTATTGTGTGTTGTCGGTGATATTGAGTTTGAGAAAGCAAAATCTGTTGTTCAAAAATATTTTGGAAATATATGGATTGACACAGGTATTCGTGAAAAACTTTCAAGTAGTTCAAAAATTCGTGATAATTCGTATAAAAAAATCGTTGAGGGTAAATTCAAACAATCATATATTTTTACAGGTTTTTTAGCGCCTGATGTTACTTCTAAAGAATATGCTGTTGTTAAAGTGATCAGTACCATTTTAGGTGGTGGAATGGGTTCACGACTTTTTGAGGCATTACGAGAAAAAAGCGGGCTTGTATATGAAGCATCTTCGTTTTATCCAACCAGAAAAGAACCAAGTGCGTTTGTGTTATATGCTGGAACATCAAAAGAAAATATTGAGACAGTAGAAAGTGTATTGGCAGACGAACTAAAAAAATTAGCCGAAATTACCGACGATGAACTAAAAAATGCTAAAGAATATCTAAAAGGCACTTATCAGTTAGACCATAGAACAATCCAGCGACAGGCATGGTGGCTTGGCTTTTGGGAGATACTTGGCAAAGGATATGAATATGATAAAAAATATTTAGATGATATTGATAAAGTTACTATTGCTGATATAAAAACGACCTGTGAAAAAATTTTCAATGCTAAAAAAGAAGTAACTATCATCTTAAAATAGGTATTATCAAAAATAAATAAAATGTAAGCAAATGTTCTAAATGAAATTTATTAGAAAACTTTATGACTGGGTTTTGTCGTTAGCGGAATCTAAACATTCCAACTGGGCGCTTTTTTTGTTAGCATTTGCTGAATCTTCATTCTTCCCAGTTCCACCAGATGTGCTTTTAATTGGGCTTGATATCGGTAAACCTAAAAAATCGTTTTTTTACGCAACAATATGTACTGCCGGGTCTGTAATCGGCGGAATTTTTGGATACTTCATCGGCTATGCTGTATGGCAGGCAGTTAAAGATTTTTTCTTCAGGTGGGTATTCAGTCAGGAACTGTTCACTAAAGTGCAACTCCTTTATCAACAAAATGCTTTCTGGGCTGTATTCACCGCTGGTTTTACGCCTATCCCGTATAAGGTTTTTACTATCGCAGGTGGTGTATGTGAAATTGGGCTGGCTGTGTTAATTTTGGCATCTGTGTTGTCACGTGGCGCTAGATTTTTTATTGTGTCTTTTCTAATTTGGCAGTTTGGCGAGTCGGTTAAAAAATTTATTGATAGATATTTCAATTGGCTCACAATTCTATTCGTGATTCTTTTGCTCGGTGGATTTATAGTCCTGAAAAAAGTATCTACACCTAAACAACTGAACAATACAAAAGTAGAAACCGAGCGAAAATTATTTGGTGACTACTATATTGATTCGTCTATTGGAGATGCATCATATTTGAATCCTGTTTTAGCAACAGATTCAGCATCAAATGATATAAACTCACTTGTTTTTAATGGGCTTGTCAAATATGATAAAAACATAAATATCATCGGCGATTTGGCAGAATCGTGGACTGTATCTGCCGATGGTAAAACTATAATTTTTAATTTAAGAGAAAATGTGAAATGGCATGATGGTAAACCGTTTACTGCCGAAGATGTTGAGTTTACTTATCAAAAACTTATTGACCCGAAAGTAAAAACACCGTATTCATCTGATTTTGAACTTGTTAAAAAATTTGAAGTTATCAATCCATATAAAGTAAAAATCACATACAAAGAGCCATTTTCGCCGGGACTTATTTCTTGGGGAATGGGAATTATTCCTCAACATATATTCTCCGCCGAAGGCAGATCCGCCTCGGGTGGAAAAGACGGTGATTTTAATAACCACCCTGCCAACAGAAAACCTATCGGCACTGGACCTTACAAGTTTGTAGAATGGAAAACCGACGAAAAAATTACACTTGTTGCAAACCCGGATTATTTTGAAGGACCACCTAAAATTCAAAAATATATCTACAGAATTATTCCCGACCAATCGGTTCAGTTTTTGGAATTACGAAACGAGACCATAGATACAATGGGTTTGACGCCAGACCAGTATAACGCCTATCCGAGTATTTTTAAGAACTATAATAAGTTCAGATACCCATCGTTCGGTTATACCTATCTCGGCTATAATCTTTTAAATCCATTATTCAAGGAGAAAAAAATCAGGCAGGCGATCGCATACTCAATAAACAAAAAAGAAATTATTGATGGTATTTTGCTCGGTTACGGTGTTCCTGCAACAGGTCCGTTTCCACCGACAAGTTGGGCTTATAATCCCGATGTAAAAGATTATGAATACAACCCTGAAAAAGCGAAAAAAATTTTTAATGAATTGGGCTGGAAAGAAAATAACGGTATCCTTACAAAAAATGGTAAAAAATTTGAATTCACAATTATTACAAATCAAGGTAATAAATCAAGAGCAGTTGCTGCAGAACTTATTCAAGCGCATCTGAAAAATGTCGGGATAAAAGTAAATATCCGAATTCTGGAATGGTCAACTTTTATACATCAATACATTGACAAGAAAAATTTCGATGCGGTAATTTTAGGCTGGGCTTTAAGCCGTGACCCTGACCAGTATCCGCTGTGGCATTCTTCTCAACAAAAAGAAGGACAGTACAATTTTATATCCTATAAGAATAAAGAAGTTGATAAACTATTAGATGAAGGCAGACGAATTTTTTCGGAAAAAAAACGCCAAAAAATTTATAGAAAAATCCATCAAATCCTTGCAGAAGACCAACCGTATACATTCCTGTATGTTGCTGATTCACTGCCTGTTATTCATAAAAGATTTATAGGCCCTGAAGTAGCACCTTTAGGCATCGGCTGGAACTTCCGCGAATGGTATGTTCCGAAGGAAAAACAGAAGTATTTAGTAAAATAAATGCTTGACAAGAAATCAATTTTGTGTTATAATAAAAACAGGAGGTGAATAAAAAAAGCAAGAAAAGAATATTCTACTGGTAATATCAGACAGGGAACAGTAAAAGAACTGATAAGAGAAATATCATAATGCGTTCACTTATTTGGAGTAATACTTTTATAAGAGCATTGAAAAAATTTCTTCGGAAACATCCTGATTGGCGCAAAGATATAGAAATTGGTTCACACGATGAAGTTTACTGATTAGTTCTTTGTTTTTTATAATGTTTTTTTGAACAGCTTTCCTTAAAGCCAAAATTTTGTTTTTCAAAGAAGGCGAAAAAAGAGAGGAGGCCAAGTATGAAAATGATTACTGAAAATTACAATACCATGAAGTTAATAGAAAAAAGATTGGCCATATTGTTAGGAGCAAAATTTGTGGATAAAAGTAATTTATTTAAAGTCATTAAAAATATGGAAAGATTAAGGAATAGATTGACATCTAAATCTAAAGATTTTAATGGTGTTAAAGAAATTAGAAACTGGAGAAATAGCCGATGCAAGTTTTAGATACTTCTGTCATTTATAAATGGTATGTAGAAGAAAACGGAAGTAGACAAGCATTAAAAATTCTTTCTAATTTTATTGACGGTAAAACAGAAATATCCGTTCCTGATTTGGTTTTGTATGAACTTGCAAATGCATTAAAATCTAATCCCCAAAATATAGAAAAAGATATTGAAGATGTTATTGATAATTTTATCAATCTTAACCTGAATATTGTAGTGGCAACATCTGGTTTGTTAAAAAATGCTGTGAAAGTTTCTTACAAATATGATGTAACAATTTATGATGCTATTTATATTGCGCTGGCAGAAGATTTGAATTTTGAATTTATTACTGCTGATAAAAAACTTTTTGATAAAATTAAGTCTCTCCCATTTGTAAAACTTCTTTAGATTAGTTCTTTGTTTTTTGTAGTATTTTAAACATCTTTCCTTAAAGAGGAAAAAATCCTCTAACTATTCACTAAGGAATGACTGTCGCCTGAAAGGGCGCTGGTCTTTCTCGGGTTTCGTGAATAGTTACCGGGGATTGATTGTCCGCCCTTTTTGTTTGTGGATAGGAGAATGTATCATGAAAACAAGATTTTTTGAGGTAGTAGTTCTTTCGTTTGTTCTATTTCTCGTTTTAACAACATCTGTTCTGGCTGAAACAATATATTTCAAAGATGGAACTGTTATCAAAGGTAGTATTAAATCAACTACAGAAGACAAACTTGAAGTAAAAACAAGTATGGGTAATTTAACTGTTTTAAAAGATGATATAAAAAAAATTGAATATGTGAAAGAAAAAGAAATGAAGAATTCCACTCATCAACCATTAATTAATATAGATAAATTGCAAAATAGTATGTTATATAATTCTGTTAAAAAAATCCAATGGGTTTAATGGTTGCAAGTAGACTTTTACCTGGTTCCCAGTGTTTTTTTCTTGATAGTTATGAAGAAGTTGATAACTTGTTAGATAGAAGTGTGAAAGAGCAAGTAGATGTTTCCCTAAATCGCATAATTCATTATGTGAGCCTTTTTTTTGATGTACCAGGAACCCTTATATTAGCATTAACGAAAGAAGGGGAAGGAGAGAGAAATGCTTTAGGTAATACAACGATAACATATATTGGATTAAGTGGGCATTTATTTACTTCTCTTGCTGGGCCCGACTATAAAGAAAGTGGTAGATTAGCATTGGTTGGTTACATTGCATATTTAGATGGCATTGTAACTAAAGTGGATAAAGAGAAACCTGGTTTATTTGCTGTTGGGAGTATATTTCATCTTTTGAATATTTTATACACTCCTAGGGATGCGGGTATTAATAATAAAGCATTACAAATAAAATATGGTATAATTGAAAAATCAGAAAGAATAAATAGTAGAACCAGTATCTTTATTACTAAAAGATTTTGATTAAAATGAGAAAAAAGGAAAAAGGGGGTAGGTCTTTTTTTTCATAAAAGACGGGATTGTTTCCCCCCGAATCAAGTTCGGGGGTCACAGTGACAAAATGGCTGAGTTGGTGACAGTCACCCCACCATCTGTCTTTTTGAGTAGCGTAGTCAAAAAAGGTTGCTTAAAAAGCTCTTTGAAATATAATTTATCGTCGGAGAACAAGCACTTTTATAGTAAAATAATGGTGGCGCACGCCATTATTTGACCTATAGGAGGCTTGAAAT
>JBFLWK010000054.1 GCA_040757695.1 Elusimicrobiota bacterium | reverse complement strand
CATCCAGTTCTGCTACAAGTTCACCTGCTATGTTGTAGACCTTGATATTTGCTTTTGCAGTCAAGCGGTCAAATACAACACCTGTGCCTTCTTGCGGGTCTGAGAACTTTGCATCAGCACCTGTTGCACCGGGCTTGTACGGGTTCGGATAAACCTTTACATTCTCTAAATTATCCGCAGTAGTAGATAACCTGATTTTTGCACTCTTTTGTGTAGTATTACCACATTTATCTTTTACCTTGAGATATACTGTCTTAATACCTTCACCTTCTGAGAGTGTCCAATTTTTTGTAGTATTGATTTTTTCCCAGCTACCGCCTGATGTGTAGGAATCATTAGAAATCCACATCTTATTAGCACCTGACAGTTCGTCGGTTACTGTAAGTGCCAATGTTACACTTCTTGAATTTGTAACCGCATTCCATGAACTACCGTTTATCGCAAAGTCAACAATAACAGGTGCAGTTGTATCCTGTGGTAGCATACTGACATGCAGGTCTGTTACTTCAGGTGGCACGGATACGACACTGCTTTGTTTATCATTATACCAATCTGCTGTGACTTTTACATAATAATTTCCTGCTTGAACATCCCAGCCGTAATAGCCATCATCACTTGTTGATTGTGGATTTATAGTTGGGTCATAACTGACTTTAGACTGGTCTGCTTGTTCAAATTGTGAAGTAGCCGGATTATACCAGTATAAAGTCACAGTTGCACCTTCTATCTTTTCACCGTTATCACTATTGAACACATAGCCGGATGGGTCTACTAGTTCAACAGTACCGTAGACAAACTCTATAACTTCTCCATCTTTGGTGATAATTTTGATGATGATATCATTAGTTTCCATATAATTCCCTTGTGGTATAGTGAGCGTTCCCGAATATGTATAGATATTATTTTCATAACTTTCTGAGAGCAGGTATTCAACATCTTTATAGATTGCCCACACTTTATCTGCCTGATAAGAGAGCGGGACACTCACATCTACTTTTCGTTCCAATGCACTGCGAGACATAATTAGCATCATCTGGCCTGTATTCGGGTCGTATTTCACAGCACCGCCGGTAACTTGTGGTGTTGTAGAAACTGCTGGCGGTATGAACTCGCCAGTATAGTCAATATCATCAGTAAAGACTGCGAAATTACCGGCTTTATCTTTTGCTTTAAGGTACACAGTTTTTGTACCGGTTGATTCAGACAGCGACCAGCGTTGCGTAGCATTGTAATCCTTCCAGTGTGTATAATTCTCACCATCATTAGACAGAGCGATTTTTTGAACACCGCTTGGTGAAACATCTGTTAACGAAAGTGATAGTTTCACATATTTAGATTTTGTAGTTGTTGCGGTTGCATAATTGATAACGAACCTACCTGATGGTGCTATTGTATCACGCCAGACAACGAAGTTCATATTAGTTGTGTCAGTAGATGCGGGCACATTTATATATGATGCATCTCGCCAATCACTCACACCATATTCGGTTGTTGTTGAATAATACACAGCACGTACAAACTCCCAATCCGGTGTGTAGTGATACATCCAGATCGTATAGTCACCTGCTGTAAGTCCTTCTATTTTGTAATTCCCGGAATAATTATAATCAGTATAAGCCCACCCCCTTGTAGTAGACCAATCCTCTTTGTGTGCATTCAAGTAGAATCTGAACCCTTCCGGGTAGGCATCACCATTCTGGTCAACAACTTTGCCTGAGATAGAACTTGTTTTTGATAATGAGAAGTTGACGGTGGTAGTTACACCTGAAGAGACAATCACAGCATCACCTGCCCACAAAGATGTTTTTCCACTGTATACTGATCTAATATAGCCTGAAGAACTTACTTCAATCTGGTATTTATCTATTGGCAGTTCTGTAAGTTGGTAATAGCCGGTAGCGTCTGTTGTTACAGAACCTGCATACATATAACTTGTATAATTATACAGATATACATTCGCACCTTGGATACCTGTAAGTGTTGCTGTATCTTTAATTATGCCTGAAATTGTGCCTACTACACCGACTGGTGCAGCGACAAAATCCTGATAATCCCAACTGTAATATAGCCGCCAGATATATTTGTCTTTTGGACTGAATCTGTAATCTGTTGAAGTTGGTTTAATGATATATGAACTAGTAGTAAGGTTTGTGAATTTGTAAGCACCATTTGCATTAGTTGTGACTTCTTGAATTGTGGTGCCATCAGTAGTTGTAGACAGTTTCACACTAACCCCGCTTACACCATTACCTGAAATATCAGTAATTTTACCGCTGATAAACAGCCCTTCTTTCGCTTTGCAAGAGAAAGTATTAGAAATCGCGCTTACTACGCCATCTGCATTGACCGCAACTATATTGAAGTAATACAATTGACCTGCTGTCAAGCCCTCTATTATTTTTGTACCTTCCCACCAGCCCGCAGGCAGTGGTGTCCAATTCTGTGTATATGTGGTTGCATTATCAAATTGTGTGCTGTTTGTAATCGGGTTTGTTGAATACTTCAGAATATAATACGCCGCACCAACTGGAGCAGACCAGCCGAGATATACCTGACCCGGATAATACCCTGTCCATGCATAAAGATTTGCTATTCTTGCAGGTAGTGCTGGTCTTGTTCGTGTAGAGATTGTTGTATCAAACGCAGTTGCAAGCTCATCGCCATTAAACGCATTCACTTTAAACCAATAAGAAGTAAGAGGCAAGAGGTCAGAAGCAAGATAAGAAGTAGAAGTATAATTATCTGAAAATGCTTTTAATGTAGTAGGAGATGTAAATCCACTATCTAATGACCGCAAGATTCCATATCTTGTGCCAGAAGGATTATCACTTGACCAGTTCAGCGTAATCGTAGTTGATGAAATCTGCGTAATCTGCGTTCCTGACGGTGGGTTCGCAAGTGTATATTTTGAAGCTGTGGAAGATGAATTTGTGCCAGTAGAATTATAAACCTCAACATAGCGTGTGTATTGAGTATTCACAGAAAGGTCTGTTTCAGTCCATGAGGTTGCGTCTTCTGCTAAACTTTTGATTGTTCCACCTGTAGATGTTTTTACACGGAAACCGGTTTCATCTGAAGAATTATCAGTCCAAGTCCAAATAATAGATGTAGTAGCAGGGCTTGTCCCTGCAAAACCCGTTGGTGCAGCAGGTGCAGTAGGTGCTACTGGTGACGAGATAACTATGTTCAGCGGTGTTATACCACCTGCTGTAACTGTGAATGTTGCGTTGGATTCATAATAGTGTTCTCCTGGATCAAGGTTACCGTTAAGAGAAGAGTAGTTATCAATAAACGCGGTAATTTTTACAGGATTCCACGCAGTTGCAACTGCTACAGTATAATTTCCAACAGCTATATTAGTGCTTGGCATAAGAACCCAACTCCCAAAATTCGGGTCAGTTGTAGCAGTACCACTCGCTATTATCAGAATCACTCCTGTCTGTGTGCTTGTTTTTGTAATACTTCCTGAAATACGACCCCAATCATACAGCGTGATATTTCCAACATCTACATTTTGAGCGGATGGCATATATATTAGTGCAGGATTTACCAAGCCAACATTGACATTCCACGGCTCTCTGTCGACATCAGGGTTCCCATTACCGTTAACATCCCTGAATGCAAGGATATAGAATGTATTAGGAACTGGCAGTTCTGAGGCAGTGAAGTTGCCTGATGCGTTCATCGTAGAAAACACGATACCACCTGCGATGCTCGGCGGCGTTGCTATTGCTATGGTTGCTATCACTATTGCATAATTCCCTGAAAGCGGTCCTGAATAAGTAACGCCACCCGAAATTGTCCCTGCTGATGGTGGTGCATCGGGTAATTGATACCTGATTGTGCAGTAGTCCCAATTTGTACCGTTATTTGATTGTCCCGTAACATATACATTGCCGGAATTGTCCACCGCTATATCAGAGCCCACATCACCACTCCCACCATTAAATGCAGCAGAGGACTGAAATACAAGTGATGAATTATATTTTATTGTCACATAGTCATTATTTGTGCCGTTATTTGAATAACCAGTAACATATACATTGCCGGAATTGTCCACCGCTATACCTTTGCCAGAATCAGCACCTCCACCATTAAATACAACAGAGGACTGAAATACCAAAGAACTATTATATTTTATTGTAACACAGTCATCATTTGTGCCGTTATCTGAACGACCAGTAACATATACATTGCCGGAATTGTCCACCGCTATACCAAAGCCCCAATCATCACTTCCACCATTAAATGCAGCTGAGGACTGAAATACAAGAGAACTATTATATTTTATTGTCACACAGTCATAATTTGTGCCGTTATATGAATAGCCCGTAACATATACATTGCCGGAATTGTCCACCGCTATACCATCGCCACGATCATCATACCCACTATTAAATACAGCAGTGGACTGAAAGACCAATGAACTATTATATTTTATTGTTACACAGTCAAGATTTGTGCCGTTATATGAATAGCCCGTAACATATACATTGCCGGAATTGTCCACCGCTATACCATCGCCACTATCATTATACCCCCAATTAAATGCAGCAGAGGATTGAAATACAAGTGATGAATTATATTTTATTGTAACACAGTCATCATTTGTACCGTTATTTGACCAACCAGTAACATATACATTGCCGGAATTGTCCACCGCTATATCATAGCCACCATCATTATTCCCACCATTAAAAGTAGCGGAAGAAAGGACATTCCCTGCTGCATCGTATTTTATAGTGAAATAATCATTTATATTAACCCCTATTGATGAATACCCAACAACATATGTATACGGTCCGCCTATTGTAATTGTATCAACCGCCACATCCTGGCCAGAGTCATTGCTTGTGCCATCATAGACCGCACCACCGGACTGTGAAAAATCACCGGTGAAACCAGCATAGAGGCAAGAAATAGAGACAGCAAATAGCGAATAGCAAATAGCAAAGACACTTAATCGCTTAATCGCTGTTTGCTTAATCGCTGACTTTCTGTTCCGTGTCTGTTCTGCGTTTTTCATAAAACCCCCTCACACAATTTTTTATCTCTCTAATTTTACAAGTCTTTCTTCGTGATTCTCTATTCTTATATTTATCCTGTCAATTTTATCGCCGAGTTCCTGCCTTACACCTTGTATTTCATCCTTGAGTTCCTGCCTTACACCTTGTATTTCATCCTTGAGTTCCTGCTTCGTTTCTTCAAGTTTTTGATTTGTTTCATCTATTTTTTTGTTTAAATCTTCTCTAACAACTTTTAATGCAACCTTTACATCACCTATTTCTTGCTTCACATCTGCAATATCTGCTTTAAGTTCGTTTCGGAAACCATCTACTTTCATGTTGATACCTTCCGCCAAACCTGTAAACTGTTTGGAAAGGTTTTCAAAAAGAACTACATATTGCTCTTTCTTGCTAAATGGCTCTTCACCGCCTGACTGGTGTCGGGCAGGTAATTTTTTGTTGTTTTTTTTCATTTTCAATATGATTTTACAAAATTAAAAAACTTTTGTCAAATTTAATCTTCAGTTTGTAATTTTGTCAGTAGTTTCTTGAACATTTCCGTATATTCTGGTAACCGAGTATAAACCTGTTCGGCAGACTCTTCTTTATAGAGATGCGTCGTTAAATTTCTATCGTCAATCATTTTCAACCATCTTTCATCATAATCAATTAGGGCTAACTGGAAAGCGGTCTTAAAACACTCCCGTGGTGAGTTACATTCAACACCTTGATTTAGAGAATGAATTCTGATTGATTTCCATGCGAGGTCAAAACAGAGTTCAAATCGTTTTATTGCAGAATCTCTAACAATATCAGTTTTTTCTAAACCCAAAACTTCATCCAAACGGGTAATTGCTTTTTGGAAATCTTTCAGAATAGTCATAACTCAATTGGTTCTTTATACTTTAACGCTTCCTGTTTAAATTCCTCTGAAACATTCTTAAAATCAACAAAATCAATTTTATACAGAATTGGGAGATTATTCAGGTCGTCTTCAATTGTGATTTTTTTAGCGGATGGGATTTCTTCAGGACCTTCAATACCTATATCAATATCTGCTCGTGGGAAATTAGTTCCTCTGACTCTTGAACCAAAAAAGAAAATCTTGTAAAAATTAGTGTCTAAATAACGACTGACTATTTGTAAAACCTCTTTTTCAAGTTTTTTAACTGGATAATGTTCTAATCGCATTCTATGATTTAGTATAACATAAAATATGCAATTTGTCAAGAGTTTTTTTATATCGTAGAAATTTTTTTTAGTAGCGGTAAAAGTTCTGCTTCTTCAAAAACAGTTTTAACAGTTTTCTGCGCATTCAGTCCACGCTCCCATTTTACAAGCCGAATCATACCAGTTTCAATTTCAATCGTTGTGATACCGTTTTTGTAGCAGCAGCAACCTGTATTGAAATAGCACGGTAGCGGGGTGTCTTCTAATGGCAATTCTTTTTGACCTTTCCGATTATCTCTGAGTGATTGTTTAATTCGGTTTTCTATTGATTTTCTTTCATTATCAGAAAGTGTTCTATCTTTAAGTTTCTGTCGCAAACGGTCTATTTTGGACAATGACTCAAAAAATGCGCGGTGTGTATGCCCGAAAATTGTGAGTATTTTTTTACATTTCGCCCAGTTATAAAACAGTTGTTCTTTTCTATCGCGGATTTTGTAATTTTGGACAATATCGTTTGATGGGATATGCAAAAGTTGCTGGATATTTTTCCATATATTCCTGACAAACCATCTCGAGACTTTCCAGAACTTATCCGATACAAACTCGCCTTGATGACCGTGTGTGATAAAGATTTTATCGCCAAGCATAATCGCTTCATAAATCGTATAAAACGGCAAGAATTTTCGCTGGAATTGTCTGTTTCTCCAGAATATATCGTGATTCCCAAAAATACGATAAAGCCGACCTGTATCAAAAAATTTTTTCTCTAATGCATAAATTTCCGAATATACCGAGTTTACTTTCTCAAAATCGCATTCCCATAGTTCTTCTATATCGCCAACTTCTATAATGGTAAAACCGTTTTCATAATAGAAGTTTAATACAGCGAGATAAATATCTCTGTTAACTGCGAAATCATCACTGCCTGGTTTACCATCGCCTAAATGCTGGTCGGATAAAACTGTGAATCTGCCTTTTTCAATATTTAATGGTATCTTTAATGCTGATTTGTAGACAAGATTAAGTGCTTTAATGGTTGATTTTTTTGACATTATGCTCGTCGGCAATATATACCAATTGGTATATACCAATTGTTAGATAAGAAAATGAGCCCGGCGCGATTCGAACGCGCGACCCCTTGATTAAAAGTCAAGTGCTCTACCAGCTGAGCTACGGGCCCAAATTACATTTTTACCGACGACAAAATAAATTTTTCTTTGTTTAACAACCCGTTAGTTTTTACCTTTGGTGTCCAAATAGTGTCCATCCGTGTGCAAAGAACCTCTACTGCTGACCGCTTGAAATTTGGTGATAGATGCGAATACCTTAATGTCATAGTTAAACTCTTGTGACCTAACAATTCTTTAATTGTCATAATATCTACACCTGCCATAGCAAGATAACTTGCAAAAGTGTGTCTTAAATCGTGAAATCTAAAATTCCTTATTTTTGCAGCTTTCACTGCCTTAGCAAATTTATGTGAAATAGTGTATCTTTTAAACTTTTTCCCATTTGAATCACAAAAAACATATGCGCTATTAGGATTACATTTTTGTTTTAGTTTTTCTAAAAGATTACTTAAAGTGGTATTTACTGGTATATAGCGTATCTCGTTATTTTTTGTATTGGTTACTGTAATCAATCCCCTTACAAAATCAACATTGTCCCAAACAAGATTTATTATTTCGCTTAATCGCATCCCTGTATTAACTGCAAAAATCACTATTGATTTAAGTGGCTCCTTACAAACATCCAACAAGAATTTCAATTCACCTTTTTCTAAGAATCGTATTCGGTGATCATTTACCTTGAACATCTTCACTTTTTTTACAGGGTTTTCTGTTGCCTTATCCCATTCAATAGCTTTAGAGTAAATACATTTCATACAAGCAAGTTCATGATTAACAGTAGAAGGTTTTACTCCGTCTTGAATCCTTTTTGCTTTGTAATCTTCAATCATCTGAGGATTTATTTCAAAAAGATATTTACTTTGAAAAAATGGAATAATGTTTTTTAAATAGTCAACATCGCTTATCCAAGATTTTTTATTTAATTTGGCATATCTTTCAATATATTCTTTTGCCATATTCTCAAAAGTTATTTCTTTTTGTCTTTTAATATCCAGAAATCTATTTTCGGCAATTTCAACTTTTCTTTTTGCCAGAACCTGTTCAGCCAATTTTTTGCTTGGACCTATTTTTTCTCGCTTTCTACGCCCATGAGCATAGTAATCAATATACCAATTCTCACCTTTTTTGTAAATTGCCATTTTTTTATTTTTTTTATCCTTTGTAAGAATTATACTAAAATTAAAGATTTTGTCAATACCACGTACCAAATTAAAAAATTTGTTCTTTCACTTTTTTTTCTTCAATCCATTTGTCAATATCTCTAATATCAAACTTTGTCAGACGACCGCATTTTACGAATGGAATTTTCCGCTGACACACCCAGGCATAAAGTGTGTTCTTGCTCAATCCCATATATTCTGATGCCTCGTTTATATTCAATAATCGTTTTTCCATTTTTTATCCTGATAACGCGAGAAATTTTTTTATATCTTCTAATTTGTATATTTGGCTTATTTTAATTTCGGTTATTTTACCGTTATTGAAACTAAAAACAAGGTTGCCGAAGAAATTGTCTTTTCTTAACCTGTCAATAAATTTTGAGCACAGCCCTACGGGTATGAGAATTTTATTTTCTGCTTTTTCTTTTGGGAAGATTCTTTCTAATTTTTCAAGATATACTATTTCACCCGAAAATATTTTGAAATATAATTTTCCGTTTAATTTATTATTGCCGGATTCAATGATGTGTTTTATATAATCACTCATTATGGAAAAACCCTTTCTACTCTGAATCGTCTGTGTTTTTTTATCAAAAGCCCTGTAAATATTTTTGCGATGTGTTCGCCAACAGGTGTCCCGACATCTATCAATAATCTTCGCAGTCCTTTTTTGTTCGGTCTGAAAATATGATACCCTTCAAACGATATTTTTACCTTTTCTTTTCCAAACACAAATTCAGTATCGCGAATTGCCTGTTTAAAACAGGTTCTTATAACTGAAAGATTGATTTTCGGAAATGTAAACCTTAAAAGTGCTCTTTTAGACATTTTATCCCTCTACTATATATAAACAAGAAAAATCACAAAAGTGGCTCTCTATTTTTTAAGTTTTTTCAGAAAAAATATTTCTTATCTGCTTTATCTCGTCGGAAATTGTGTTTCTTGACTTCTTTAATTTTTTTGCAATTTTTCTTTCTGAATACATATATTCAAGCAACCTACAAATCTTCTTTTGAATTTTGGTTAGTTTTTTCTTTCTTATATTAAAATCCATCCTGCTTAAAACCTGTTTCTCAAAATCCATTTTATCAGGAATAATATCAATAAGAAAAACATTTTCACCGGTTTTGTCGTCCACTATTACTTTATCAAGTGATTCTTTTTCGTAATTTACCCTTTCTTTATTCGTTTTTTGATGTTCTAAAATATTTAATAAGGCGTTTTTCACAATTTCTACAATCATAGATTTCTTTAGTGTCTTATTCTTGGTTTTTGCAGGATACAGTTTATCAGCACATATATCTTCTAACATGTCGTTGAAATTACTGTTTTTGAGTGAATCGTTTGTCGCTCTAAAATTTGCAATCACCCTCTTTACTATTGAAATTTCATCTTCGGAAAAAAGTCCTGTATAATTTAATCCATCCGATAATTCCATAGATACACCTCCAGTTTTTTTTATTCGCTCTGTTAGAAATTGTTCTATCAGGGCTCGCTTTCAGTGTATCTTGGAATTAGGGCTCTCTAATAAAAGTATAACGCAGAATTTAATACTGTCAATGATTGCCCGCATATGGGCTAATTTTGGGCAAGTTAGGTAAGAGGATTATTATCGGTAAATCGGTTTATGAATTGTGTTTTGCCCAACTTGGGCAACTTTGTTGGGCAAGATTTGGGCAAGTTTGGAAAGTTATTTTTTGGTAAGGATGAGTTTGTAGGTATTGCTTTTTATTTGAATTATGTTTTCTCCCAACGCTTTGTTCGTTCTATCAATTGCTTGTTTTATCTCTTTTATTCTTTCGTATAACCGATGGTAATATTTCTTGTGGTACTTTTTTGTATTCGTGGTAATTTTTTTAATATCCCACATTTTGTATATGATTTTCTCGGCTGGGACATATTCATTTTCTTGTTCCTTTAGAATACTTAAAATTTTTGAATGCTTAGCATTACAAGTTCTCTTTTTCTTGTGTCGCCTATCAATATAGTAGAGTTCTTCACCTTCAAATTTAACACTATCTTTTTTTGTTTCTAAACTGTATTTTTGCTTGGGCGGTAATTTTTCTTTCTGCTTGGATTTCAGAGTTTTTAACCTTTGCAATTTGTATGACTTAAAATTAGCAAGTGCTAATTTTACTTCTTCAAAAAATTTTTTATCCTCTGGACTTTCAACAAATGCAGGTTTTCCAGATAATGTATATACTTCCATTATTTTACCATAAAACGAGTTCACTATTTTTTCCGCTTTTTCATTCCATGTCTTTGCCAGATTTTCAGGTGTATCGTATAATGATTTAAACGGCCTTTCATAAATTTGGGATAGGTCTTCAAATGCAGACCAAGTGATAATCTCTTCTATTTTTGTATAGAGTTTTATATAAATCTCCTGAACTTTTTCATTTACTATGAAAAATGAACCTGCATCACAATTTTTTAGTAGGTCCATTAAAACTTCCCATAATTTCTTAAGCAGCGATATTTGTTGCTTAAACAAATTTATTTTATATTCAAGTGACTCTCGGGTTTTTCCTTCCAATTTCTTCAGACATTTTTGTATCGTATTAAATATTTGCTGGTCGGTTTTAGTTAGCGGATATTTTTTTTTACCATTAGTGATATATAGATGATTTACCCTGTTTAAAAAATTATAGCAATCCTCTTTCCTCTCTTTCCATTCTATATCAAAATCTTCAAAATAAACTAAACTTTTAAATGGATACCAGTTCTCGTCTGCTAAATCCTTAAAACATTCTTGGGA
The DNA here is from genome assembly GCA_040757695.1 of Elusimicrobiota bacterium. Lineage (NCBI taxonomy): Bacteria > Pseudomonadati > Elusimicrobiota > Elusimicrobiota bacterium. Next base: position 4,693 of record JBFLWK010000054.1, on the reverse strand, counting down.
TAAAATCTCCCTGATTTTGTCTAGTAGTTTTGAGTAATTTTCTGTCGCTTCGTCCGAAAATATTATGAGGCCGCCACTGCTGAAAAAGTCAGTCAGAAAATGAACAAATTGATTATAAAACACTGTCAAACGATAAATTTGTTCGCTGAAAAAATCACTATTATTTTTTTCTGCTGTCATTCTGTTTTCACTTTTCAAATTTGTCAAGATTTTTTTTCCGCCTCGTTATCACATTTTATCTTTGCCTTGTAGTTCATACAGTAAAATGTATATTTTTCAAGCCGTTTATACTTGCACTTTTTATCTCGCTGGTTGCAAATAAGATTAAATCTGTATTTCTTCACAAGATCATTATACTTTTTTCAGGTCAAAAGGCAAGAAAAATTTTGGGGTAGGATTAAGTTTATTATCAATACACAGTAAAAACCAAATTCTTGTCCACAGTATTTGATGGGATTTGGGGCTGGAGTTTCTGTGGGTAGACACTACCTTTCCAGTCGGGATAGGAGAAACTAGATGTGCCGAGTTTAAGCATATAACAAAGTGGGGTGGTCAGCACAAAGAGATTTGGCACTCCAGTAACAACTTTTTTGTGTCAGTTGCCTACACCGACAGTTGAACTGAATCAGGCAGGACTTTGAGTCCTTCGTTCTAATGCCCCGAGTTTTTTCAATCTTTACTCGGTACTTGAACCCGTGCCTAACCACCCCGCAAATTTTACCTATAAGCGTCAAAATACACAAAATTTACATTATGAATACTCCTATGATAAAAATCAAGTTTTGAGTAGAAAATTTACTTTGTTTCAATTTTTATACTAATACAAAATTATTAAAATCTTCAAATACCCAATCATTCTCCAATGTGTTGTAGATTATCTCAAGTATTTTTCTCGCTGTTGCTATTATCGCTTTGCCATTACCTTTTTTGGTCTTTAACCGTTCGTAAAATATTCTCCTTTATTGCTTCTTACTTCCTTAAATTTTGTTTTCAAAGATTAAACAGAAATCGCCTGGCAAGCAGTGAACTTTACAATCCCAACGTGATAGCTATTAATTTTTGCTATTTTCTTTCTTTCGTAAGTTATATTCTCGCCAATATATAATTATACTAATTATTCCATATATCATAATTGATACACCGCTAATGATTACTACACAATTTTGATAATTCTTTTTTATGTACGGAATAACATAACTCCAAAAGATACAACTCCCGCCTATGACCATCTCATTTAATATATGCTTTTCTCTATATGCCCTTTCATGTTTTAAAACCACTTTGTATTTCAATTTCCTGAATTTTCTTAATATTGAATAATCCTTAATGGCAGCAAAGATGAAAAGAAATCCGATAAATATATACCAACCAGTTATATTGTCTGTATTCGTGATTGCCATTGTACCACTGAACGCTATTAGTAAATTTATTAGCCAATCAATTAGATGATTATCTAAAATATATCCAACAATTGTCCTTGTTGTATACCGCACAATAAACAGAATAAACAAAAAGACTGTATTTGCGTAATATAATAAAGTAATTTTATCCATAGTTTTTGGAAATTTAATAACGAAAAATGTCAAACAAACCATGGATACCGCAATGATAAAACTATATTGAGCAACTTTTAAATTCATAAATAGGAGACTATTTTTAAAAAATCAAATCTCTGATAATAAAAATATATATAGGCCCAGAATGAACCTATCCATGTTGAAATTGTTAAAACATATTCTACTTCTTCAGGCTATTTTTCATATATTATATTTATGGTTTTTCCTTCTTCCTTTAATTTGTTATATTTTGCCAAGAGAAAAAATTGGTATATCCATACATAGAAGAATATTAGATAACCAATTGCAAAAAAATCCCAATTATTTTCGCATTATTCATATGAAATTATAGATAGGTCTCTTCCAAACTAAAACTTTACTGAAAAACTTATTCTGTGTGTATTGCCAAGAACGCCATAAGGGACGAAGGCATAGTCGGTGGAGAAGTTGAGTATACGAAGTCCTAAACCACCGCCGAAATCTTTAAAGTCAGTAAGTCGGTAGTCGGAAGTGGGAAGTAGATAACCAGCCCGCAATGCAAGAGGTGTAAACGGGACATATTCTGTGCCGATTGATATTTCTGTTTTGTTATCATAAATTTTTTGCTTAATATCAAGTGCAAGTGTCAATGCTCTTTTTATTGTGTAGCCCGCACCTAATGTCGCTGTTAGCGGTAAATTATAACCCTCAGAGATAAATGTCATTTTCGGTCCGAGATTCTGGAATGAAAAGCCGAAAGTAAAGCGATTAAGCGATTGAGCGAGTAAGCGAGTAAGTAAGCCAATGTCAAAAGCGATACCCGTTGCTGTTTCAGATTCTATTTTCTGTTGTATGATTTTCAGATTAGTGCCTAAACTTAACTGCTTACCTGCTGTCCTGCTTATCTGCTTACTGTAAGAAAATGTCAATGCGGTATCGTAGGCAGAGAAACTGTCAGTTATGTTCCTATTTTCATCCCGTCCCTCTATTTTGCCCTGTGATAAATAAATCACGCTGAAACCGACTGTGCTGTTTTGTAAAGGAAACGCTCCGGCAAGAAAGTCGTGCCGTATATCGCTTATCCACTCAGTATGCTGGGCGGTTATTTCATTCCTGTTTAACTGCGATAATCCGGCGGGATTGTAACTGATTGCGTTTGCGTCGTCTGCTACGCCCACATATGCCCCGCCCATTGAGATTGCTCGTGCGGATGTTCCGATGTTAAGAAAAGACGCTCCGCTGTTTGCAAAACACAGATTACACAGATTGAAAATACAGATTACACAGATAAAAATCTTTCTGGTCATAAAAATCATAAAAAACTCCCGTTTCAGTTTTTGCTAAAATCTTTATTAAATCTTATACTCTGGAAAATACTCGGCAAGATAACGGCCATTATAATAAACATCTGCTACCAATCTTCCATATTTATCAACCGTTTTAACATCTCTAATGTCAACTGTCTTATTTAAAATTAAGTTTGTCAATTTCCTTTTTGCTTCTTCATAGCCAGATTCTCCTTTCTCTGGAGTATCGTACCCTGTAGGACGAACAGCATCTCCTGTTTTATCGTTCCATTTCCAACCACCACTAACTTTGAAAGTATCACCATCTATTATTTCACTGACTATAAAATTTGACATAAATTTGCCTCCTTTATTTTATGACTGCCGCCTTACCTGTTGCCTTTATGTCCGAATATCCGTTTTTCTTCGCCCTTATTGTGTAGATATACACGCCACTGGCAATGTCGGAGACATCCCAAGTGTATTCGTATTCGTATTTTCCATCATTGTTCCTGTCCTGTGGCGATTCTGTAATCTCTGTTGAATGTATAAATTCACCGGCGATGTTGTAAATTCGTATTTCAACTTTGTCGGCAACACCACACTCTATGTGTATCGTTGGATATTTCCCGCCTTTTGCGGGATTGGGATATACATATATCTCACCTTTTACAAAGTCAGAAATTGCACGATTGAGCGCTTGAGATACTGGAGCAGAAGCAAGTAGTGTTGTGGGTTTATTAACTGAAACGGTTGCTTCGCCATTTACATCAGATTCAAGCCCAAAGTAACTGCCAACAGCATTGCCTTTGCCATCCACTTTTATTTCAGAATACGGTGCATAAACAATTGCTGTAAGTTTGCTTTCTCCATCTACTTTTATCTCGCCCGCCTCTATTTTATCATCTTTATCTTTATCCTTTCCTTTACCTTTATTGTTATCATCTTCTTTCTGTTCTTTATCTACAAATATTATTAAATCAGAAATGTTTCCACTTGTATTAAATTTGCTTTTACCAGAAATTTTTACCTTGCCTGTTGAGAGTATGTTTACAACCCCAGAAATATTAACTGTCGCTTCACCTGAAACATCTATCTCTGTGAAATAATAAACTCCAGTTGAAAGTGTTATACTATCTTTATCTGAAATCTTAAATCTCAAATTTTTATCAAGCACCGTTTTACCTTTCTGTGTTAAAAGAATATTTGCATTATTGTTGTTCTGATTCGCATATGAACTAATCAATACCAAATCTATTGGCACCGACGATATTTTTACAGCACTCTCTATTATCTGACCGCTAACCTCTGCCTTCCCATTTAATTTCACTGTCTCACTATAGACATCACCAATAATCTTTGCTTGACCGTTTATATCCACTTCACCATTGCTTCTTACATCACCTGTTACCTGTGCCTTACCATTTATCTTTGCTTCATCTATACCAATTAACGCATAATCAGGAATTATCGTAACAAACACTGTGGAGGATTTTATTGCTTCTGTATTTTCTACATTATCTATTGAATGATGATAAATTGTATGCTCGCCTTCTGTTAATGTAAAACTTGAAATATACCTTATCCACTTACCACTACCTATTCTATACTCGCTAAATTTTACTCCACTGGCAACATTATTGGTTATCGGGTCGTTTGCTGTCAATGTTATCGGTGTTTTGGGTGAGATGTAATTTGTGCCGAATGCAGAAAATTTCGGCTCGCCGATAACAATTTCTGTTACAGGTGGTGTGCCGTCAACATAAAAAGTTTTTGAGTTGATGAGTTCGGTGTTGTTGAGATTATCAACAGCGTAGTATTTTACAGTATGAATGCCTTCGGGAAGAATAAAGTGTATTGTGTATTGTGTAA
>JBFLWK010000053.1 GCA_040757695.1 Elusimicrobiota bacterium | reverse complement strand
CTGGTGTAACAACAAACTTGTTGATGTTCAAAAAGTAAAAATTAGTGATCTTGGGCTGTCTTCTTTTGAACTTTGAACCTGTCTACTTTTAATTCGTAAAGTGTCTACTTTTAATTTCTATCTAACACAGAATTTATTTTAAAAGTAACTCCCCAAACGCCAAGGTCTCCCAGAACGCGCGCATGACAGAAATCCGCAATATACTTTACTGCCTTTTGTCGTATTTTTAAATCACTTGAATTAAACAGTTTAACATTCTTCTCTATATTATCCGCTATATCAGCCAGATAATCACTGTGACACAACCGTAATGTTTTTATCACTTTCTATTGAACAAGATATTTCTTTTCGTAATTCTTCTTTATCCATACAGCACTCTCTTAGTTATTCAACCCAGGACCTAACCCATCGCCTGGCATATTCTCTGGCAAGTTCTAATGTTGGGAACCCTTTTTCCTCGAATTCAATCTTGCGGATTGCAAACTTGAGATGTTCTTTATTCGGGTGTAAAAGTCCTCCGAGTTCTATATTTTTTGTTTTTTTCCATTTAATTTTTTTGGGACTTATATCAGGCATAACGGTCTTGAGCCAATCATCATGCCAGTTTTTCCTTGCCAATTCCCTTTTTTCAGACCAATTTTCCCAACAGCCCTCATCAGTCAATGGATGACAAAGTCCTATCGTCCAAAGATTCTGTTTATAAAAACAAAAAGCTGTAGAAAGTGATTGACTATCTATTATAGATGACATCCAATATATGAAATACGGTTCCTCATCTACAATTATCTTTCCATTTTTGAAAAGTGGAGAATTGCGAAACTCGTTTCTGGATAATTTCTTTGTAACCCGAAATAATGGTTTTTCTATATAAATATCGCCTGTATTAGTATCAATGACTTTTGACATTTTATTCTAAATTACATAGTATTTTTTGTAATTGTAAATCAGCCATTTGCTCCTTTATAGTTGCTCATTTAGCTAAATGAGCAAGTGTTATCTGATGAAACTGTATATTTTGCTATTTCTGTTAACCAGTGCAATGCCTTCGCATTCAATTCTTCAAGTGAGTTAAAAGTTTCTCCTGTAAAAAAACTGGATTGAACATATTCTATCGCTCTCTCTACCTTACCTTTCTGCTCGGGGCTGTAAACATCACAGACATCAGGTAAAAATCCATAATAGTTTATTCTGCCAAACTCTGACCAGTCAACCCCGAATCAAGTTCGGGGCAGGCTCTGCGCCTCATTACCAGGAAGTGTCTCAGCACCTGTAACTATAATCCCTACTCATAGGTGGTATCCTTTTACTTTATGTTTTATGGCGTATGACTTCATTCTCCACTCCGGAATTACTTTAAAAAAACGGAATTTCGTTCTCAAAAATCCGGCAGTGGCTCAACGAATTTCTCGTTGTCGGCCGGTGCCCGAAATGCGGGTTATGGTTTACCAAACGACATCGTCCGTTTTTCTACCGCCTATAACATAAAATCCGATGCCCTTCCTACTTAACGAAGTAGAACTAATATAGCATTATTATTTTATTTTTGTTTGAAGGTTTGTAATAGAGAAGTTATTGAAAAATATACGAAACCAAATTGGAAGAGTAAAATTAACGGAGTAAGCATATAGAGTTGTGCTCGGATAGTCAGATAAAGCAAGACGGTAAAATATATTGCTAACAGCAGTTCAATATAAGAAATCAGATTTTTTTTTGATTTGTATTTTTTTGAATTTATGCTTGTTCGCTTATGTGTTATCCCGTATTTAGGAGTTCTAACAAATTCCGATTCTAATCCATAAATTCCTTCAAGTATGTATTTAGAATTATTTATAGATAGCCCTATTCCTGTTGACATAAGGAACGGGATATATTTTACAGAATCCCAGAACCCGAATCCAAGTTCTTTCTGTGATATATAATAGAAGTAAGCGATTGACAGTGTACCGAGTAAAAATATCGGGATATCAACCAGAAAAATATAACTGTGCTTGTGTATTGAACTTAATCGTACAAGTGTAGCGGGTAATATAAGCAGTGTAGCAACAGATAGAAACAAATAACAAAAATTACTGCTGAGATGGAAGATGGCTTCAATTTTTACTTTTAGTGGTGTTTTACTTTTTACTATTTTGCTGATTAATTTTTTTGCTGTTTGGATAGTACCTTTTGCCCATCTACCCTGCTGAGTTTTGAATGCGCTTACATCAACAGGCAGTTCAGCCGGGGTTACAACATCCGGCACAAAAACAAATTGCCAACCGTTAAGTTGTGCCCTGTATGAAAGATCCATATCTTCGGTAAGAGTATCGCCCTGCCAACCGCCTGATGATTCTATTGCTTTTTTTCGCCAGATACCTGAGGTTCCATTAAAATTAAAAAATCTACCTGACCGATTCCTCGCGGTATGTTCTATCAAAAAATGTCCATCTAAAATTATCGCCTGAACTTTTGTCAAAAGCGAGTATTTCCTGTTTGTATGTTCCCATCTCGCCTGAACCATACCGATATTATCAGTTGAGAAATATGGTAGCAGCTTTTTCAAGAAATCCGGCTGTGGAATAAAATCAGCATCAAAAATTGCGATAAATTCGCCTTTTGCTGTTTTAAGTGCGTTCTGTAAAGCACCTGCTTTAAAACCGGTTCTTTTTGTCCTGTGAATGTAAAAGATATTAAAATTTGCTTTTCTGAATTTTTCAACCAGTTCTTTTACTATTTTTTGTGTCTCGTCGGTAGAATCATCAAGAATCTGGATTTCTAATTTGTCTTTTGGGTAGTCCAGTTCTACAATACTTTCAACTAAACGACCTACGACATTCATCTCGTTAAAAATTGGAAGTTGGACTGTGACAACGGGATAAGGTTCGGTAAGCGGTTTTGTTTTAGGCGACATTTTTTTGTATTTCTTGTAAAAGTATATTAAAAGATACCGATGACTGCCAAAAATTATAAGTCCAAGCAGAGATGTAAAATATAAAAACAACAGAAAATTATTAGTGGTCATAAACTATCTTTTTTTATCAAATTTCGGCTGACATTTTATACAGTAACGCGCAAATGGCATCACTTCAAGCCGCGTATATGGAATCTTTACAGCACAGCTTTCACAAAAACCATATTTGCCTGTTTCCATTTTTTTTAACGCAGAGTCAATCAGATTAAGCATCAACTTTTCATTATCAGTCAGTCCAAAAATAAGTTCTTTCTCTTCGCTATCACCAGCCACATCTACCTCATCGCCTACAGTAGGTTCCTGTAAATCCTTTTGTTTCTTGTCATTAACTACCTTTAATAAATCATTTTTTTTAGTGATAAGAATTTTTTTGAGTTTATTTAAGTTGTTTGTATTCATTCCGCCTCCACCAAAAACCGCTAAACTCACGCCAAACTTTTTTGCGTCTATTTCGCGTTCTGTTCCGCGTCTGTTTTGCGTTTTTGTTTTGCGCCTGTTCTGCGTTCTTTTCACTTTACAACCTTTATTGTTTTGAGTGTATCCGTTTCCTGTCCGCTGATTCTTATATCTTTTGACGAAAGTTCATGAAGATAATCGCATATCTCTTTTGTTATTCGTTCGCCTGGAATAATAATCGGGATACCGGGCGGATATGGTGTCAGTGTTTGAGCACTGATATGCCCAACTGCTTTATTTAATGGTACCCGTTTTGAGTCCTTAGCCAGAACAACATCACGAGGTATCAACACCATTTCAGTTGTCAGAGAAGGCAGATTAAGATTCCAATTTTTTGCCACACCGTGATATTTTATATCTATATCTTCTAACGCATCCACAAGTTTATTAACATCTGCCTGTGTTGAACCCATACCCATTATTGCAATAAGATTAAAAAGGTCGGCACAATCAACCTGAACATTATATTTTTCGTTAAGTAAATTCTCAATTTCTAATCCTGAAAGACCTGTTTTGGTAACATTGATTGTCAGTTTAGTTACATCTAAATCATAACCTCTTAACCGAATATCCTCGCGAGTAAAGCAGAAAAAGTTTTTTAGTTTGTTAATTTTTTTTCTACCGCGTTCTGCTGCAAGAATCACCTCACTCAGTAGTTTTTCACCGTGTAGAACCGCCTGTCTTCTTGCCAAATCAATTGACGAAAGTATAAGATAATTAGGGCTTGTTGTTTGAAGCATTGATACGATTTTTCTTACTTTGGTTATATCAACTCTGTCGGAATTGACATGGAGAACCGATCCCTGCGACATTGCCGACAGTATTTTATGAACTGACTGAACCGCTATATCTGCATCTGCTTCAACCGCTGAAATCGGGAAATCTCTGTGAAATCTTAAATGCGGACCGTGTGCTTCATCAACCAACAGCAGTTTATTGTTTTTGTGACAGACATTTGCAATTTCTAAAAGGTCGCTGGTTACTCCATTATAGGTTGGGCTTGTGATAAATACCGCTTTTGCTTCCGGGAATTTTTTTATTGCCTCATCTATCTGATCAGGCTCAGCATCAAGAATAATATCAAGATTCTGGTCAACTTTTGGCTGAACAAATATAGGCCAGATACCTGCCAGAATAATTCCACCTAAAACGGATTTATGAATATTTCTGGAAAGAATTACAGAATCACCCGGCTTACACGCAGACAGAAACATCGCTTGATTACCGACGGACGAACCGTTAACAAGTAAAAATGAATACTGAACACCATATGCCTTTGCCATCAGTTCCTGTGCCCATTTTATACAATGTGTCGGGTCATGTAACGAGTCCACTTCCGGGAAAACGGTAACATCAAAATAGTATGCGTTCTTACCGGTAAAATCCAAAAGTTTTTTATCAATACTTCTTCCGTTTTTGTGGCCGGGTGTATGAAATGAAACCATTCGCTTTTTAGCATGAGCGTAAGCAGTTTCAAATAAAGGTGCGTTTTCCTGTCCTTTTTTCATTGTGGTCAGGTATAATTATACAAAAAAAATTGATAAGGTCAAGTATTTTTTAATTTTTCATAATTTTTCAATACTTAAATCTCTTTCCTGTCTCTGCAAACCAGCCACCGCCAAGATGATGGATCGTTTTTATTTTATCTGTCTTTAATATATCATCAAAAAATTTGTTTTCAACATCAGCAAAGACAATTTTCGAAACGAAAAGCACAACATCACTATATTTATATTGATTGACTACTTTACATTCAATATGGGCGAAACATTCTTTGATTTTTGGCGGTTTCACTTTTTTGGCTGGTATAGAGGTAAGTTCTGCTTTTTTGAACTTATCGGTATTTTTCCCAGACACCGAGCCACAGTATAAAACTTGTTTTATCAGTTTTTTATCCGGTATGTTGATTACAAACTCATTTGTTTCTTTGATTGATTTTTGCGAATATGCCTGTTCACCCATCGCAATTGCAACAAGCGGTGGCTCGGAGTTGACAACGGTCAGCCATGCCAGTGTCATTACATTTGGTTTGTCAGTTTTGTCAATAGTTGTGATTAAGACAACTGGCCCGTGGTTTATTATACGGTAAGCGATTTCTGGTTTGATACTTTTCAGCATATACATAGTATAATTTTTTTTAACAAAAAATCAATAAAAAAAATAGCCCAAGGAATAAATGGACAAATGTCCATAAATAATCAAGGGCTATTTTTTGTAATTGTAGTCGGCAACTTGTAGTCGTAAAACCGTGAACTGAAAATTCACGTCTACATTTTCAATTTTTCAATCCCAGAGATACAGATTTATACCACCTGAAAATGTTCTTCCAGGAAGTGGATAATTTTCTCTTGAGACATATCTTTTATCAAAAATGTTTTCACAAGAGAAATAAACTTCAGCTTGAAGAATTTTTTTGCTTAGCCTTAAATTTACAAGCGTATAACCTGGAAGTTTGTGTTCTGTCCCTCCTTTGTATTTCCAGTCTTTCCATTCTTGTTTGTGAGTATATTCAACCCCGAGTTTTGTTTTAATTTCTGCAGGTGCTGAATAATTCAGACAATAATTTAACCGATGTTTTGGTGTGTATTGCAATGTTTTGTAATACCAGTCGTCTGGGATATTGCTAACATCTTCTGAAAGTTTCCCTTTGCTTTCCAAAAAAGTGTAATTTAAGTTCTGTGTTAGATTTTTTATAGAACTGTTTTCTAACGTTAATTCAATGCCTTTTGAAAAAACATCAGCATTTAATGGTGTCCATACAAAATTTTTATCAGGGTCCCATTGGATAAAATCTTTTACATCGCTGTAAAACATTGTTATTTTTGACACCAAAATATCTCTTAATCTATGTTCCACTCCAAAATCACACCCGACTGATTTCTCCGGTTTAAGGTTTGGATTTCCTTTTGCCCAGCCCTCATCAGGCCAGTATAAATCATCAAATGTAGGTGCCCGGAATGCTTTTCCAACAGTTGCAGAAAGTTTGATAGAATCAGCAAGTTGATACACAGCTACGAGTCGTGGATTAGTCGTCTCTTTATAAACCGAGTTGTAATCATATCTTATTCCTGGTGTTAAAGAAAGTTTGTTAAATTCAAAAATTTTTTGGATAAAAGTAGCAAAATTTTCACGTTTCTTATCAATCGTTTCAACTTTATTATCCAGTTTTTTATATTTTTCAAATCTTTTTTCAAATCCAAAAACAATATTGTACACAGTTTCGGCTTGTGTGTCAAACCCAAAACTCTGTGGTTTGTTTACAGTATCTGTTGACCACTCCGGATTCTTGTAATTTCTTTCGTGATAGTCCTGATAGAACTTTGTTATTATGGTTGTTTCTTTTGATTTAATTTTATGTTCAAGCTGGTTGTAAAACTTTTTATCTTTTTGGGTTGCATTAGGTGATGATGCTTTTCTTTCTTTATCATTATCAAACTTTTCTATCGGTGTTGCATTAGAGCCCGGTACCCCAAGTTCTGAATTCAAAACCCCATTATTTAAACAGAATTCACCGTATTTCTCAAAATCATAACCAATTTTTGCAGAAAGATTTGTTGAATCATAATCAGAATTTTCTCGGAAACCCTTGCAAAGATTTTTACTCCCTGATAGAAAAATATCCGCTTTACCTGGCATCACTGAAAAATTGAAATTATAATTTTGTGTATTAAAAGTTCCGTAATTCAATCCAATTTCTGTCTTCGGTTTTGGTGTGGTTGCTTTTTTGGTTATGATATTTATGACCCCGCCCAATGCATTCGCTCCATAAAGCGCAGATGACGGACCTCGCAAAACTTCAATTTTTTCAATATTTTCTGTTGATATTTCAGTAAGGTTTGCAGAACCAAGTGATATATTATTTACAGGCCTGCCATCTACCATAACAAGCACCTGTTTTGATGTACCGCCACCGCTTCTTATCCGCAGATCTGAAGTCGCTCCAAGTGTGCCATATTTTGAAACTTCAGTAATACCGGTTTTGTTTTCCAGAATCTCACCAACAGTCTTGGCATCTGAAGTTTTAATTTCTTCTTCCGATATTACAGTAATATTCGTTGCTGTTTTTTCTACAGGCACTTCTTTTCTTAACCCGATAAATACCGTCGTCTCTTGTGCCACCAAAGTTCCCATTCCGACAAAAACGAATAATATACCTAACAACTTTTTCATCTTTTCCTCCCAATGTTTTCACAATTTCACAATTCTAGAATTCTAGAAAAGTGAAATACTTATTTTCTGCCACACCGCTTTTAACCTTTAATCCTGATTTTCATCAGGACATGCTTTTAAGTTTTAATTTGCATTTTCGCCTCCCTTTCTCACGAAGAGATTTTAATTTTGCAAACAGATAGGTTTCCTGACTCAGGTTTGCCTGAAATTTTCGCCTTCCCATCCCGATTTATATCAGGACAGTGGCATTAAACAAAAAATTTCATCACCTTCACAGTAGCGGGACTGTTCCGGATTTACACCGGATTCCCTGTTCTGTTCGCATTGCTCATCCCCGACTGAAGTCGGGGACTACATTATTGTGTAAATTTGCTTTATTGGCGAGGGATTAAAATCCCTCATTCCGCAAATTCTTTTTTATTTGCTTCCGATACCAAAATTACAAACGGTTTTTTTGATATCGGATTTTCTTTTACAACAACCAGTGTCTTATAAACTTCTTCAATTATTTTGTAATCCAGTACCTCTTGTGGTAGTCCGATTTTGTGTATTCGTCCGTTATGAATAAGAACCAGCCGATGACAGTATTCACTTGCTAAGTTCAAATCGTGTAAAACCATAATCACAGTTAGTCCCAATTCCGTATTCAGCCTTTTTATAAGGTCTAATATTTTTACTTGATGAGTTATATCTAAATGTGTTGTAGGTTCGTCCAATAAAATCAATTTTGGTTGCTGGGCTAAAGCACGTGCAATAAGAGCGAGTTGTCTTTCTCCACCACTTATCTCTTCCATAAACCGGTCCTTGAGTCTCAGAGTATCAGTCAAGTCCATACACCTTTCAGCGACCTCTATATCCATTTTTGTTTCAAGAAATTGAAACTTCTCATAATATGGAATTCTGCCTAAAAGAACAAATTCTTCTACAGTTATAGAACCCGTTTCAAAATTCTGAGAAACTACCGCTAATTTTCTGGCTAATTCTTTAAATCCCATTTGCGATATATCTTTTCCTTCAAAAACAACAATTCCATTTTTGGGTTTAACTACTCTGGTTATTGCCCGAAGAAGTGTGGTTTTTCCTGAGCCATTTGGTCCTATTATTCCCACAATGTTGCCGGTATCTATTCTGAAATTTATATCCTTCAGGATAAATTTAGAATCGTATCCACAAGTCAAATTTTTTATCTCAAGCATAGTTTTAGTATGCTGGTGCTCGTTTTGATAAAGCGTAAACGAACAGTATGCCACCAACAATTCCCGTAATTACACCCACAGGTAATTCTAATGGCGAAATAATTGTTCTTGCTAATGTATCACAGAAAATAAGAAAACTGGCGCCAGTTAAAAAAGAACTTACTAAAAGAATCCGATGGTCACTACCAACAAACATACGCACAAAATGTGGAACTACCAATCCTACAAAACCAATTATTCCAGATATAGACACACTGAATCCGGTAAGCAAAGAGGCAAGAATAAAAAGTAATCGTTTAGTTCTTTCTGTATTTATACCGAGATGTAATGCTTCTTCTTCACCTAAAGAAAAAGCATTAAGATCCATGCAGAAAATATAAGAAGCAATCAATCCTAAAATAGATACTGAAACTGCCAATTTTATAAGAAACCAATTCGGCTCTTCTAATGAACCCATTATCCAGAAAATAATTCCATGTAAATCTTCTGCACGAGAAATAGCCATGATGAGCATAATTAAAGATGAAGCAATAAAACTAATCATTACTCCTGTTAAAAGAAGTCCTTGAATTTTTAATATACCTTTTTTTATACTTAAAAAGTAAACTAATAAAATAATCACAACCGCACCTAAAAAACCGAAAACCGGTAAAGACAAAATGAATCTATAACGCATTCCTAATATGATATTCAAACATACACCCAATGCTGCACCGCCTGAAATCCCTAAAGTATATGGCTCAACTAATGGATTACGGAACATTCCTTGTAAAATAACACCTGCTATGCTCAATGCTCCGCCTACTGCAAAACCTAAAAAAATCCGCGGTAAACGAATATCAAAAATTATGCTGTGCTCAACAGTTCCTTTACCGGCAGAAATTATTTTTAGAATCTTGTTAAATGGTATACCAACCGAACCGATACATAAAGAAAAAAATGATATTCCACCGAGTAGAACACACAAAACTGCTATCCAGATTATCCAGCGAATAATTTTCCGTTTCATTTTTGTTTTGGATGTAAAATACAAACCAATTCTTCTAATACCTCAACAAAACTTACAGGTGTGGGACTGGAAATTTTATCAGCATCAACTATATTGACTCTATTGTTTTTTACTGCATTTATTGTCTTATATTTTTGCCATATTTGTTGTTCTTCTTCGCCTGCAATACCCATTGTCAGAATAATTATTACATCCGGATTCTCTTTTACTACCTGCTCTCTTGAATAGAGACCTGTTTTTTCTTCTTTAGCGATATTTATTCCACCAGCAAGTTCAATAAAATCGTTTATGAAATAACTGCCAGTTGCTACAATCAACGGTTTCGCACCTACCTGAACAAGCACTTTTGGTTTAAGCAATTTTTGAATTTTTTTCTTGATAGAAGCCACTTTAATTTTTGCACTTTTTACGATTTTTTTTGCCTCTCTTTTCTTGCCGATAAGTTCGCCCAATTCTAAAAACTGGTTACATAAATCATTAAAATCACGCGGTGTAGTATATGTAACTACTTTTAGCCCCAGGTTTTTTAATTTTTCTTTTGCGGTAGATGAAGTCAAAGAAATTGCCAGAACCAGATCGGGCTTAAGATTAAATATCTTTTCTATATTTACCTCTACTGCGGTTCCAATTTTTTCTTTGTTTTTAGATTCCGGTGGGTTATTGCAATATATGGTGTTGGCAATCAACTTATCCTCTACACCTAAAAGATATAGTGACTTAGTAACAGACGGACCTAAAGAGATAATCCGTTGCGGATAACTTTGAGCGATAAGAGCACAAGAACACAAGAACACAAGAGCACAAGTAATAGATTTTATTCTTAATTTTAGATTCAGAAACCAATGAGAATCTCTTAGCACTTTTTTACCTTGCCTAATTTTTAACACTCTCTTAAAAACAGGACCGTTATGAACAAATGTATGATATTCACCTTTCTCACCGCATAAATCAATGTCGCTTAAATTTTTCAAGTCAGCGACAAACTCTTCATTAATTTCCCTGCCCAGCCATTCTTTTCCTAAAAAATTTGAATTTGTAGCAACGATAATCGCCTTAAATCCTGATTGAATAAATTCTTTTAGTAATTTTTCCCGTTTTTCTTTCCACAATGGCAAAATGGGTTTTATGCCCATCTTTCCACAGACCCTTTCTACCCAATCCCTGTGTTCTTGAAGGTCAATATCTCCAAATATACCTATTTGGATATCCTCTTTCTTAAAATCTGAGATTGCCTTTTTGAATTCTTCCTCATAGTCTTTCCATGTAGTCTTTCTCTGAACAATAGGAATCCCTAAGCTTAAAGCTTGTGCTCTCAATAAATCTGAACTGATTCCGTGAGAGCGAGAATACATCCCATCCTCTGATACCATATTCAAAAGATATTTAACCTCAAAATTCTTTTTTATTGCTCTATAGCAGGCTAAAGAGGTTTCTTTTCCACCACTCCAAGAAACAAATGCTTTTGTTCTTTTTCTCATTTTATAGGTTCTGTCCAGCCACAAACTCGACAATGAACTATTTCTTCTTTTATTCCTGTTCCAAACTTAGCAAACTTTTTATCTATGAATGGCTGCTTTACTTTTAAACCGAAAAATTTACCGAAATCATTTGAACTACAGATTATTTTAGTTTACTTCTTGACCTGTCAAGTGTTTTATCGTCAAACATAAAATCATTCCTAAAATCAGTGTCAATGCCGAGCAAATATAAGCAATTTTTATTGCTTCTTTTATATGCTTTTTTTCTAAAGGATTTATATTATCTCCGAGAAATGGTTTCATCACAGCAACTGAGTTATAAGAATTCAACCCACCCAATTGAACGCCTAATGCACCTGCAATTGCTGCTTCGGGTATTCCACTGTTAGGACTTGGATTTCTATTTCTATCACGTAATATTATTTGTAAACATTTTTTAGCATTTTTACCTGCAAGCAAACATGCTATTGGTAAAAGCAGTATTGAGATTCTTGCTGGAATAAAATTTGCAATATCGTCTAATCGCGATGCAGCAAAACCAAAGTCAATGTATTTTTCAGTTTTGTAACCTATGGTCGAATCGAGAGTATTTACTGCTTTGTAAGCAACTGCCAACGGTGCACCACCGATGAATGCATAAAACAGTGGAGAGATAATTCCGTCAACGGTATTTTCAGCAATTGTCTCTACAGTTGCACGAATGATTTCTCTTCTATCTAAATTTTTTGTATCTCGACCGACAATCATAGCTAAATTTTTCCTTGCAGAATCAATATTGTCTTGCTTTAATGTGTAATAAACCTGCATAGTTTCTAATTTCAAATCCTTTATTGACAGAGTAGTATAGATAAACATAATTTGCAAAGCAACTCCAAGATAGATATTGATAGTTGAACAAGTTTTTATTAAAAGCCAGGTGATTAAAAAACTTGTAGAAATAACAATAATCACTAAAATACTTCCTGATAGTTTCTTGGTTTTGTATTTGTATAGCAATATTTCAAGTTGTTTGATAAAGCTTCCGATGATTTTCACTGGATGAGGAAACCATCTTGGATCACCAAAAATTAAGTCAAGTACATAAGCAAACGAAACCATAAATATTGTCATTCTAAAACTTTCCAAAATGCATGAATCAACTTTTTATTTTCTTTTTCTGTTCGGATAGCGACCCTGAAATATCTATTGCTTAATCTACGGAAATTACTGCAATTACGGACGATTATTCCGTGTTCCTGTATCAGTCTTCTAAAAATATGGTTATAATTGTAACTTCTGTTAAATCTACACAAAATAAAATTGGTAACGGTTGGATATGGTTTTATTATATCGTAGATATCTACAAAATGTCCTCGTAAAATTTTTGCCTGTATTTGAATATACTCTTTTGTTTTCTGAATGTACTCTTTATCTTTGATAATTTCACAAGCTGCAATTTGTGCTAATATGTTTACTGACCATACAGGCTGAAATTTTTTGATTTTCTCGATAATATTTTTGTTTGCAACCATATATCCAAGTCGTAAACCCGGTATAGCAAAGAATTTAGTAAAAGACCTCAGTACGATTATTTGATTGTTGTCAATATTGTGTATCATAGTAAAGTCCTCATCGTCAATAACAAAATTTATATATGTTTCATCTATTAAAAGTAACACATTGTTCTGCTGACATTTTTTGGCTAGGAAGACGAGTTCTTCTTTTGATAAGACACTTCCTGTTGGATTGTTTGGATTACAGACGAATATCATTTGACTGTATGGAAGCAATTTTATCATTCTGGCTATATTTATTTTGAAATTATTTTCTTCTCGGCAGATATAAAATTCAATTTCTGCATTATGTGCTTTTACAGAGTTTTCATACTCACTAAATGTTGGTATTGGTATCACAACTTTTTTTGGTGATATTGCAGCAGAGATTGTATATATAAGTTCAGTTGAGCCATTTCCAACAAGTATATTTTCTTTCTTGATACATAAGGTTTCAGATAGTTTCTGTATGAATTGACTACAATAAGGGTCAGGATAATAAGATATTAAGTGCATATTTTCTAT
The DNA here is from genome assembly GCA_040757695.1 of Elusimicrobiota bacterium. Taxonomy (NCBI): domain Bacteria; kingdom Pseudomonadati; phylum Elusimicrobiota; species Elusimicrobiota bacterium. Next base: position 2,679 of record JBFLWK010000053.1, on the reverse strand, counting down.
TAGTTTATTTTCAACTCTATTCGGGATACCAAGAGGATTTATATTTGTACTGAAATCAATTATTTTTTCTATTGGTATTTTATACTCCTTTGCAATTTGCCAGATATTCCCACCATGTCTACTATGCTGAAGATTCATTGCAACCACCGCCGTTAGTTAATTCCGTTATATAGAATTTAAATTTTTTATTAAATGCTTGATTTATTTCTTCTTTTAAAGTATCAAATTCGTTAAATTCAGTATTTAATAAAATACCAATAACAGTTCCGCTATGTGCAACATTTACTCCATATGCGTTGAATTCTCTTCCGGTTTCAATGACTCTTTCTAATTCTGGCTTGAAAAGTATTTTCTGATTACAAATAGCGCTGATAGTTGCTGCTTTACCCACGAGATTTAAGTCATTTTTTCTTAAACCATCTTTTAACAATTCTATTGCTTCTTTCACCTTAGCCTCATTTGATAGTCGTTCTTTTTTGTAATCTTTTTTGTTAAATTCTATTGTGTCTATTTCACCACCAGTATCTATAACAAGTATTTTCATTTTCGGTGGGTTGCCTAAAATTTTAAACATGCTGGCTCTGAAATAATCAAAAATAGCAATTCCATTAAACATTGTTCCGTCAGATGGCTCAATAGAAATTGCTATATCTGCAACAGTTTTTTCTGAAATAGATTTTGTCAATAATTTCGCAGTTGCTAAGCATATCCCGACGATATCTGCTGTGCTTGATGCCATACCCTTTGCTATTGGAATTTCTGAATGTATATCAAACTGAAGTTTATTAAATAAATCTTCTAAATTGAAATGCTGTAATACTTTTTTTAATGCTTCTTTCGCTTTCCAAGAATTTTTCAGGTTGCTGTGTTGTAGTTGGTAAGAATGATTTACGAAACTAACAGTAACATATGAAAATATCTTAACAGGGCATGTAACAAGTCTGTTTTTACCATTTAAGCTACCCTGAATGAGTTCCCCACAGGTTCCAGGCACTTTGACAGTTACAGATTGACTATTTCCCATAATCATTAAAAAATCTTATAGCTACAGAGAGCACAGAGAAAAAACGATAGATAAAAATTAAAAGAAATTTATATCCTTCTTTGTGTGCTTCTGTAAAACTCTCTGCCCCTTGTGGCATATCTGTTATTCTATACTTTGTTATGCAATGAACTACCCTGTGGCAGAGCCACAGGGTATTACAAGTTAAAAATCAAAAATACTAACAATACTGTAATTTCTATTACTTCGTTTATTGCACCGATAGAATCGCCGGTCATGCCGCCGAGTTTTTTCGTCACAAATTTTGTAGAGCCAATAGTAACAAACCCAGAAACAATAATTAGAACAAATGTAGTAATCGTCGACAAAACCAATAAAATTATTGCAAAACAAATCTAAAACCATTGACCATCGTGAAATTACAGGTAAAATCAATAGTATTTTCGTTAACGAAACTGACTAAAGACGATATTCAATAACAAAAGGATTCCACCAAGCAGTAACCCTGCAACCGGGAACAAAGCTACTATTGATGGTGTAATCTCTTTCTGTCTTACAGGTATAATAGTTAAGAACCCAATAGCAGAAAAAATACTTTTTGTCATACGACAAACTTTAGATGGTTCTTGTTTTCGCTTGTTTTTGACATTGCGACACAGCTTCTAGAGTTGGATTTAAGACTTTAGCTGGGTTTAAGTAGATGATACTTGCTTCCTTTGAATAATTTGCTTTGACGCCTGTGCAGTTTGTAGGCACGAACTGTATTCGTGCTATATTGCACGGTCACAGACCGTGCCTACATACCCCACCAGCATCATTGGTGGGGTATACAATTCTACACAATCGTTTTAGCAGGCTATCAAAAGTTCATCTACACGAACTTCAAAATGCTTTCATTATTTTTTATTACCGTATTATATAATCTTGCAAACAAAAATTTTAAATATACCCAATACAATTTTTTCAATTTCTATTTCAAACCTCTGTTCAGATATAAGATTTCGCAAATCTTCACATATGAATTCATTAAAATACTTTGATTCGTATAGCGAAATAATTTTGTAGACTAATTTTTTGAATAATTTGCGACCTCCTAAACAATAATCAATAACAATAACTTTATTTTTTGTAACTCGTTTTATTTCTTTTAACACTTCTATTCTTACATTTTCTGGCATCTCATGTAACGAAGTTGAAATAGATGTAATATCAAAAGTTTTGTCCTCAAATTCAAGTTTGGTTGCATCCATTAAAATAAATTTCACTTTACCTGATTTATTTTTTTTATTTGCAACTTTCAGCATTTCAGACGAGATATCAATCCCTACAACATTATTAGAATACTTAGCAAATTCCAGTGCAAGATTACCTGTACCTGTACAGACATCCAAAATTTTTGTTTCAGGTTTGATATCTACTAACTTTACAGGTGGTTTTCTTATACAGTTAGATAACGCTAAAATATCGTAAATTTTACTTATCTTTTTGAACCGCTTTCTGAGATAATCGTTGTACTCAATTTCCATATTATGTATTACAAGAAAACTTTGTAACCTATATGATATACTAAGTAAAGGATATATAGGTTATTAACATGTACATCTCGCGATTTTTTAAAAATTTTTATGAATAACCTTTCAAAATTTTGTATAATTAAACAATCTCCAGGTTCTGGT
>JBFLWK010000052.1 GCA_040757695.1 Elusimicrobiota bacterium | reverse complement strand
AGAACTATTCAGCAATGCTAAAAAAGTACGGTCACTATTAAAATAGGTCGATTTGCAAATGAACATTAAAGTTGTTCCGACGAAGTCATGTCAAAAAACAGCGTTTTCACGCATTTTTCAGGTTAATATTTTTTTCTCTACTATTCACCAAAATCTTTCGGAAACATAAAACCCAGAGATTTTTCATCCCCTATTTTATTATCGCACATTTCCCATGTGTTTTTATATCTTTATATCCTTCTTTCTTGGCTCTGATTGTATAGATGTAAACACCACTTGCTACATTGGAAACCGGAAAACCGCGGGAAACCGGGACGTCCTACTTTTTCATACTTTTTCAAGAAAAAATTCTTCTTGGCTTTTTCCTATAAAAAAGAACTTCTATAAAAAATTTATCGTGGACGAAACTTCTGAATCCTGTGATTATCCGTGTCTGCTATATAAACATTACCATACGAATCAATCGCAATACCAGAAATGCATAAAAATTGACCGTTTTCGCCACCTGCTGTTCCAAATTCCGCAATAAATTTTCCATTTGATGTATATTTTTCAATCTTATTATTCCCACCGGTTGTCAAAACATTTCCTGTTAAATCAACCGCAATGTATCTTGGATGACCTCGCTCCCATTTTAGTATAAATATTCCGTTTGATGTAAATTTTTGAATTCTGTCATTCCAGGTATCTGTAACATAAATATTATCAAATGCATCAATTGCAATTCCCCCAAATGCTAAATTAAAAGACCCATCGCTTGTGCCTTGATTTCCCCATTTTAAGATAAATGTTCCATTTGAAGAAAATTTTTGTATCCTATGATTTCCTGTATCTGCAACATATACACTACCAGATGAATCAAGCGCTATGCCTATTGGGTTTGTAAATTGACCATCAGCCCAGCCATAACTTCCCCATTTTGTAATAAATGTTCCATTTGAAGAAAATTTTTTAACCTGGTTATTATCTGTTATATAAATATTATCTGATTTATCAACTGTTATGCCCTGCGGACCAGTAAATTGACCATCACCGCTACCCTGGCTTCCCCATTTTAAGATAAATATTCCATTAGAATTGAATTTCTGTATTCTGAAGTTACCTGTATCTACAACATAAACATTACCTGATGAATCAACTGCAACACCTGTCGGGCGATCAAACTGACCATCGCCTGTGCCTCTTGTTCCCCATTTAGTAACAAATTCAAGAAATATTTGTTTATCAAGTTCTTTTATTTCTTTTTTTATAGCATTTATCCAGCCAAATGATATACCGCCCCATTCATCATCAGCAAAAATACCAGCAAAAAGATGGAAATTAAAAAACCAAGAGATTAAAAAATTAATAGTAAACACAAAAATTAAAATTTTACGCATTTTTTTACTCCTCTTAATAAGTTAGACATATTTATTTATCAATTTCATATATAATATCATTAACAATTTCTTCTGCAACAATTTTCATTTCATCAGGATCTTTTGCTCCTTTTGTTTTATTAAAAACTATCTCGCTTGTTTCAACATCAACAACTCTTATACTTATTTGATATTTGCCCATAAGTGTCCCTACCCTTCCTAAAACCATTTTATGGACATTTAACAATCTTCCAATTTGAACCGCACATTGTTCATCCGTGCATCCTGACATCTGAAATCCCAATTCCTCCATAACTTTATCAACGTCCCTTCTTTCAGCAACTTTAAATACTTTTGAATTTACAAGTGCCTCTCTAACAAACTCTGCTACAAAAATTGCATCAGATCTTGATACTTCAACCGCTTCAAAATCAGCTACCGCTATATTTATTTTCTCCTTTATCTTTTCTTCTCCTTCTACTTTTATTTCTTTTCTTTTTTTCAACTCTTTTCTTAATTCTTCAGTCCTTTTTCCTTCCTGTTTTATTTTTTCTTCATCTTCTCTACTTATTTTCTTTGTGGACAAAGTATGAAAATATAAACTCACATTATACACCCCACACCACCTAAAAGTGTCACCACCTTCTGGTTTTGTATTCTCTAAATAAATTAATCCCAGCCCAATTTCAGTTGCCAAACTTATTCGTTTATTAAGAAAAAATTCAAGACCAAGGAAACCTCCGGAAGTTACGCCCCATCCTTCAGTTTTTTCACCCTTGAAAGACACCCAGTTACCTTCTCCAGCTAAATACACTATTAACTGGGAACTTGGGTTAAGATAAAAACTGAGTCGTGGACCTAAAAGATATATTTCAGAACCAAACTGACCATGCAAATCCACAGCCATCCAGTCGAGCAATCCTCGTCTGATAGAAATACCTGGATATGTTAAACCCAACGCCCATCGTCCTTTAATATGACTTTCTGCCAAAATATTTTGGGAGAGACAGAAACACCATGAAAGGATTATACATATTCCAAATTTCTTTATCATCAACAAAGTCCTAAAAAGATATTCAGAAGCTATATTCTACGCCACTTCAAGTGGCGGCCAAACCGATGCTAAAGCATCGTAGAAAACAGCTTTTACCAAAAATCTTTTTCATATTATACCTAATATCTCTTTTACGAGTTTATCGTCTACTTTTTCGTAATATGCTGGCTCTATTGTATAGGTTGCTCTACCCTGTGATAACGAGCGTAATTGAGATGAGTAGCCGAACATTTCACGAAGTGGCACATAGCTGTCAATAGTATGAATTTTTTTATTTACTGATATGTTTTCAATTCTACCGCGGCGTGAGTTTATATCAGCCAGCACATCGCCTAAATAATCTTCAGGTGTTATAACTTCCAATTTCATTATCGGTTCTAACAAAACCGGCATTGCCTGTGAGAGTGCATTTTTGGTTGCAATTGATGAAGCCATCTTGAATGCGATATCAGATGAATCAACCTCGTGATATGTGCCATCAAGCAGTGTTACTTTTACATCAACCACGGGGAAGCCGCCAAGCGGACCTGTTTCAAGTGCCGAAATAATCCCTTCTTCAATTGCTGAAAAGAATTCTTTTGGGATACGGCCTTCTCTTATCTTATTTATGAATTCAAACCCTTTTCCTTTTTGATTGGGCTCAACGGATAATACAACATGTCCGTACTGCCCGTGTCCGCCTGTCTGGCGGATAAACTTCCCTTCTGCTTCTGCGATTTGTAAGATTGTTTCTTTGTATGCGACATGCGGCTTGCCAACATTAGCGACAACTGAGAACTCGCGTTTCATCCGTTCTACAAGCACCTCTAAATGCAACTCACCCATCCCGGAGATGATTGTCTGACTTGTTTCCGGGTCAACTTTTAACTTAAAAGTTGGGTCTTCTTCAGCCAATTTAGCAAGTGCTTTTGCTAATTTTTCGTCATCTGCTTTAGTTTTTGGCTCTATAGCCAGCCATATAACTGGCTCAGGGAATTTGATATTTTCTAAAATTATTGGTTGCTGCTCGTCGCAGAGTGTATCGCCTGTAAATGTTTTTTTGAACCCGACGACACCTGCGATATCGCCGGCTGATACAAACTCTACTTCTTCACGGTCGTTAGCGTGCATTTTGACCAGTTTTGCGATACGTTCCCGAACACCGCGAGTAGCGTTATAGATTGAGCGACCTCGTTTTATTTTGCCAGAATATACTCTGATATATGTAAGCCGACCTACAAACGGGTCGGTTTGAATTTTGAATGCCAGTGCAGCTGCGGGTTCTTGTTCGTCTGTTTTTCTTGTAATTATTTTGTTTGTTTCAGGCTCGGGCGCTGTAATTGGTGGAATATCTACAGGGGAAGGCAGATAAGAAACAATCGCATCTAACAAAAACTGGACACCTTTATTTTTGAGTGCTGCGCCGGCTAAAACAGGTACTATTCTGTTTGAGATTGTCAGTTTTCTAACTGCATTTATTAGTTCAGCGTCAGTAATTTTATCTTTACCACTCACAAATTTATGCATAATAGTTTCGTCTGCTTCCGCTGAAATTTCTATCAGTTTTTCTCTATATTTTTTAGTAATCGGTTTTATATCTGCTGGAATTTCTATCTCTTTAACTTGTGTGCCTGTCTCATCAATATATTGGAACGCTTTCAATGTTAGCAGGTCAACAATCCCGGAAAATGTATCCTCAATTCCAATTGGGATTTGGAGTGGTAATGGATTTGTATGCAGTTTTTTTGTCATTTGTTCTATAACATTAAAAAAATTAGCACCGACTCTATCAAGTTTATTGATAAATGCGATTCGTGGAATTTTGTACTTATCTGCCTGATGCCAAACCGTTTCTGACTGTGGCTGAACACCGCCAACACCACAGAAAATTACAACTGCGCCATCAAGCACTCGTAAAGCGCGTTCTACCTCAGCGGTAAAATCTACATGACCTGGTGTATCAATTATATTTATCTGTTTATCACGCCAGAAACAACTCACTGCAGCGGATGTAATGGTAATCCCACGCTCTTGCTCCTGGTCCATCCAATCGGTAACGGTATTACCATCGTCTACATTACCCATTCTGTGAATCTTACCTGTATAAAAAAGGATTCGTTCGGTAGTAGTTGTTTTACCAGCGTCTATATGTGCTATGATACCTATGTTTCTGATGGTGGTTATATTACTCATCTGTGTAATATTACTCATTTGTGTAATATAGGTTTCTTTTTCAATTTCTAAAACAGGCATATTCTTAATTCTTAATTCTTAATTCTGTCTTTATTACCAGCGGTAGTGTGCGAATGCCTTATTTGCCTTACGACAGAATTTTATCACCATCTATAATGTGCAAACGCTTTATTTGCCTCTGCCATTTTATGTGTATCTTCCCGTTTTTTTACTGCGCTACCTGTATTATTAAACGCATCTATTATTTCTAACGCAAGCCGTTCACACATTGGTTTTCCTTTTCGCTGTCTGGCGTACATCAAAAGCCATCTAACTGCTATTGTGATACCGCGTAGCTGTTTTACTTCAACTGGTACCTGATAAGTTGCACCACCTACCCGCCGAGGTTTCACTTCTAACAGTGGCCTGACATTTTTGACTGCTTTATCCAATACAGTTATCGGTTCCTGTTTGGTTTTCTCCTTGATTATATCCATTGTTTTGTAACAGATTGTTTCTGCATGAGAACGTTTACCTCTTTTTAACAGATTAGCGACTAATCTGGTAATGATAGTATTTCTATATTTGAAATCCGGTTTTAGTGGTTCTTTTTTTATTTTTTTTGCTTTTCGTGACATATTAGTTTAGAGTTTAGAGTTTAGAGTTTAGAGTTTAGAGATAAAAACATTTTGACTTTTCTCTAAACTAAGTTCTCTCAACTCTAAACTGCTTTTTATGGTGCTGGTGCTGGTGATGGTGTTTCCTGTTTTACTACTCCTTCTTTTGGTTTTTTACTACCATATTTTGACCGACCTTGATTCCTACCTGTTACACCTGTAGTATCAAGTGTGCCTCTAATAATATGGTATCTTACACCTGGCAAATCTTTTACTCTGCCACCTCTTATTAAAACGATAGAATGTTCCTGGAGGTTATGTCCGATACCGGGAATATACGCAGTCACTTCAAACCCACTTGTTAATTTTACCCGTGCTACTTTTCTCAATGCCGAGTTAGGCTTTTTAGGTGTTACTGTATAGACCCTTGTGCAGACACCTCGGCGTTGTGGAGACTCACCAAGTGCTGGTGTTTTACTTTTTCGTTTTATAATTTCTCTACCTTGTGTAACTAATTGGTTTATTGTTGGCATAGTAAAAGGGGAAAAGTAATAAGTAACAAGTAATAATGGAGAAGGCAAATTTTACCATTGCCCATATTACTTATTACCTATTACTTATCCCTGCTTTCTTAAATCCTGTACCTGCTGGGATAAGATGTCCTATTATGACATTTTCTTTTAAGCCTGCGAGTGTATCTACGGTTCCTTTCACAGATGCGTCTGTAAGCACTCGGGATGTCTCCTGAAACGAAGCAGCTGAAATAAACGACCTTGACGATAGTGCCGCCCTAGTTATTCCTAAAAGGACTGGCTTTGCGTCTGCTGGGGTACCTTTTTTGGCTTCTATTCGTTTATTTTCGGCATCAAACTCAAACTTACTAACTATTTCACCGACGAGGAACCCGCTATCACCCGGTTTTTCTATCTTTACATTCAGCAGCATCTGTCTTACAATTACTTCAATATGTTTATCATTTATAGTGACACCTTGTAGCCGATAAACCTCTTGAATCTCATTTACCAGGTATTCCTGAACACCTTTGATATCCAAAATATCCAGGATATCATGCGGGTCAATAGAACCATCTGTGAGCGGCTCTCCAACCGCTACTCGGTCGCCATCATAAACAATCAGATGTTTATCCTGGGGAATATGGTATTCCCGTTTCATTCCAGTATCACTTTTAACAGTAACGCTGATTGCACCTTTTTCAGAATTGATTTTTACTTCACCTTCTATTTCAGCGACGATTGCGACATTTCTAGGTTTTCGTGCATCAAAAAGCTCACCTACTCGTGGTAGCCCGCCTGTAATATCTTTACTTTTTGTGTATTCTTTCGGGATTTTAGCAATTACATCGCCTACTTCAACTGGCTGATTATTATCAATAATAATATGTGTTCCAACTGGCAATGGATATGTAGCAACTTTTCCACTCTTTTTTGACGGGTCGGTGACTACTATTTGTGGATTCAGTTTTGTCCCACGGTGTTCCACAATTACTCGTTCTTTTTGGTTTGTAATTTTATTTTCTAACATATGCATAGTTGAGCCTTCAACTACATCTTGAAGTTGAACTTTGCCAGCGTGTTCTGTAATAATCGGACTGGTGTACGGGTCCCATTCTGCAACAACTGTACCTTTGGCAATCTTTTTTTCAGCAATAAATTTTATTTCCGCACCATATGGAATTTTATAACTTTTCTTTTCTTTACCACTAACAAGTTGCATCTCAGTATTTCTGGAGACGACTATGAACCTACCGGAACGGTTTTTTACATATCGCATATTAAAAAATTTTACAGTTGAGTCCTTATCAGCCGTAATGTCTGCTTCTTTTATTATTCGGGACGCGGTCCCGCCAATATGGAATGTTCTGAGTGTCAACTGTGTTCCCGGCTCACCAATTGATTGCGCTGCCATAATACCGACTGCTGTACCAATTGTAACCGGTTTGCCAGTTGCGAGGTCCAACCCGTAACATTTTGCGCATACACCATTTGTGGTTTCGCAGGTTAATACCGACCGAATCCGGATTGTCTCAATACCAGCGGCTACTATTTTTTTTGCCTGCTCTTCTGTTATCAGTTCATTCTCTTTAATAATCAATTCTTCTTTATACTCGCCGTCTGGTGTCTGTATAACGCCAACCACATTATCTAATGCGCATCTGCCAACAATCCGTTCTGATAGCGATTCTATTGCTTCATCAGCTGATACAATCGCACCTACTTTTATACCGTTTATAGTTCCACAGTCATCTTCTGTAATCACAACATTATGTGCAACATCAATCAGCCGTCTTGTAAGATAGCCCGCTTCAGATGTTTTCAGTGCGGTATCTGCGAGCCCTTTTCTACCGCCATGTGTTGAGATAAAGTATTCCAGAACTGTCAGCCCTTCACGGAAATTCGCTTCTACTGGTTGTTCAATAATTTCGCCAATCTGACCTGTGAGCCGTTTTGCCGGTTTTGCCATAAGTCCGCGCATCCCGCCAAGTTGCCGAACCTGTGCTCTTGAGCCTCTAGCACCTGAATCTGCCATAATAAATACCGGATTAAACTTGGTTGTTTTTTCATTAAACAGCTGTTTTTCTTGCTGTGCCATTTTATCAAACATGAGGTTACAAATCTCATCAGTTGCGTGTGTCCATATATCAATAACGCGGTTATATCGCTCCAAATTGGTTATGATTCCTTCTCGTGCTTGTTTTTCAATTTCTTTAACATTTTTTCGTGCTGATTTTATGATATGCTGTTTCTCATCAGGCACAACAAGGTCATCAATAGAAATAGAAAGCCCTGACAGTGTAGCATAACGGAACCCTATTTTTTTCAGTTCGTCCAACAGTGCAACAGTCCGGTCATTACCAATTTTCTTGAATGCAAGGTCAATAATGTTTGCAATATCCTTTTTGCCAATTGTCTGATTAAAAAAACCTAATTCAGCCGGTATCACACTATTAAATATAACCCTGCCAACTGTAGTATAATCAGTCCAACCCTCTGTCCCTCTGTCCTTCTGTCCCGTTTCCCTTATTTTATTTATCCCACGGACTTTTATCCTTGCGTGCAGGTCAACTTCTTTATTCTGGAACGCGGTCAGCACTTCATCAGTATCTGAAAAGATTGTTCCTTCGCCTAACACACCTTTTTTAGGTTTTGTAAGATACGCGCAGCCGACAACCATATCCTGTGAAGGTGAAACTACAGGTTTGCCGTTTGAAGGCAGCAGCAGATTATTAGTTGATAGTATTTTTTCTCTGACCTCTTTTATTGCATCTGCAGACAGTGGCACATGCACAGCCATCTGGTCACCATCAAAATCTGCATTGAATGCTGCGCAGGTTAAAGGATGCAACCGGATAGAACGTCCTTCAATAAGAATCGGCTCAAACCCTTGGATGCCGAGTCGGTGCAGTGTTGGTGCTCTGTTCAACATTACCGGATGGTTTTTGGTTATACTTTCTAAGATATCCCAGATTTCAGGTCGCTGTCGTTCTAAAAACCGTTTTGATGCTTTCAGTGATGACACCAGCCCGCGGTTCATAATCTCTCTGATGATGTACGGTTTAAACAATTCAATTGCCATTTCTTTTGGTAGTCCGCACTGGTTAAGTTTAAGTTCAGGTCCGACGACAATCACGCTTCTGCCTGAATAATCAACCCGTTTCCCAAGCAGGTTCTGTCGGAATCGTCCTTCTTTACCTTTAATCACATCGGATAGTGATTTTAGCGGCCGGTTGCCAGCGCCTGTTACAACCTTGCCTTTAGCGCCGTTTTCTATTAGTGAGTCAACTGCTTCCTGCAGGAGTCGTTTTTCATTATGAATCATCAGTTCAGGCGATTTCAATTCCATCAGATGCCTGAGTCGGTTGTTTCGGTTGATTATTCGTCTGTACAGGTCATTCAGGTCAGATGCAGCGAATCTGCCACCTTCCAGAGGAACCAGTGGCCTTAAATCAGGTGGTATCACAGGGATTACAGTCAATATCATCCATTCCGGTTTTAGCCCCGAGCGGATGAACCCATTGATAAGTCGAAGCCGTTTTACTAGTTTTACTCTGTTAGCTTCCGATTTCTCTTCTTTTAGTTCTGCATGGATTGATTTTGCTGTTTTTTCTAAATCCATCTGTTTCACTAATTCCTGTATAGCGGCTGCGCCAATAGATGCTTTAAATTTTAATGACGGCTCGTTTTTATATTTTTGATATTCTTCATCAGTGATTGTTTGTCCTACATATACTGGTAGTTTATTTTCATTTTTTTCTATAGATACAATTATATATTTTGCATAATAAATGACTTTTTCAATGTCTGATAGTTTTATATCTAACAGAGTTGCGAGTTTAGACGGATTTTTTCTTAAAAACCAGATATGTGCAATTGGTGTCGCAAGTTCAATATGTCCCATTCGTTCTCGGCGGACTTTTGACTCTGTAACCTCAACCCCGCATCTATCACAGACAATCCCTTTGTGTTTTACCCATTTATACTTTCCGCAGTTACATTCCCAGTCGTTAACAGGTCCGAAGATTCGTTCACAAAAAAGCCCATCTCGTTCCGGCTTGAATGTCCTGTAATTGATTGTTTCCGGTTTTTTTACCTCGCCATAACTCCATGAATGAATAACATCAGGTGATGCAACCGAAATTCTGATTTTGCTAAACTCGGAATAATTTAGCTGTGGAACTGCTTTTCGTTTCGGTTTTGCCAATTTTAACTGTTTTTTGATAAACTTAGCCATACAAATTACGGCAATTAAAAATTAAAAATTAAAAATTAAAAATTAAAACCAATAATTTAAGATTTAAGATTCAAGATTTTACTATTTGCTATTCGCTATTTCTTAGGTTGCCCTTTGTTGAATTAGTGTTCCAAAACCTTTTTCTAACGCTTTCATCACTTCTTCATGTCGCTTTTCACCCAATTTCAATAATTCAACTATTTCCAAGTGTCGCTGTTCTGAAGTTTCTATTACATCCCTGTGTTGCTGCTTTAATGTTTCCATTACATCACTATGTCGCCGTTCTGCTCTTTCATCCATCTTTAATGTCCTTTCATCCATCTTTGAAAAAAGTTCCTTTAACAGTCCTCTTGTTGCTCTGCCATTATACCAAGCATAGACAGTAAACATTAAGGCAATCAAAGTAATTGCTGTTAATGTGTCCATACTCCACCCCCTAAACTGCCGGGAGTAGGCAGTAGTAAATAGGGAGTAGTAAAACTACTTCCTACTTCCCGCTTCCCACTTCCGACTTGAATGCTTTCTACGAAACTTTAGTTTCGGTTAGAACCGCTCCGATTTATCGGAGCGTAGAATTCCTTGACAGAAGCTATTTCAGCAACTCTATATTCAGTCCTAGAGATTGCAGTTCTTTTACCAAAACCTTGAATGATTCCGGCACACCCATTTGTGTAATCTCTTTACCATTTATTATTGACTCATACATTTTTGTTCTACCGGCGACATCATCGCTTTTGATTGTTAGCATTTCCTGTAATGTATATGCGGCACCGTAGCCTTCTAATGCCCAGACCTCCATCTCACCGAGCCGCTGTCCGCCAAATTGTGCCTTACCTCCTAACGGCTGACGGGTTATCAGCGAATACGGTCCGGTAGAACGCGCATGCATTTTATCATCTACAAGATGTGCTAACTTCATCAAATACATATAGCCGATTGTAATCTTTTCTTCAAATGGCAGCCCTGTTCTACCATCGTAGAGTGTTATTCTGCAGGAATCGTCCGGCAGAAATTTTTCAGATATTCCTTTTGATACAAGATATTTCTTAGCATATGCTATCTGCTGTTTTACTTCTATTTCTTTTGCACTATCAAACACAGGGCAAACCATTTGTGTTGCCATTTGGATACCTGCCCAGCCAAGCATCATTTCTAACAGTTGACCTACATTCATTCTGGACGGAACCGAAAGCGGTGAGACAACCACATCTACCGGTGTTCCATCAGGCAGGTATGGCATATCCTCTAACGGCAGAATTTTGGCTATCACACCTTTATTCCCGTGCCGACCTGAAACCTTATCACCAACCTGCAGTTTCCTGGTTGTAGCGATATAGACCTTAACAATTTTATTCACGCTTACTGGCAGTTCATCACCTGTTTTTAGTTGGTCTTTTTCAAACCGTTCTGCTTTTTTTATTTCTGTAACCCGTTTTTTGAACAGGTCTCTTGCTTTCATAATTTCTAGTTTCTTTTCAGCAGCCGTTGTTCCTTTCCGTCCTTCTGTCCCGCCGTCCCGCTGTCCCTTTGATTTTGATGGCACGGTTCTTATAGATTTTATTGTCTCTGTCAGTACATTTTTTGCTGTTTCAAGTTCAGCTTTATATTTTTTTTCAATCTCTTTTATTCGTTTTTTAGTTTCTTCTTTTGATAATTTCTCTTTTCGGGTAAAAATTTTAACATCGCTTACTTTTCCATATACACCCGGCGGGACCCGTAATGATGCATCTTTTACATCTTCTGCCTTCTTGCCAAAAATTACTCTAAGTAGCCGTTCTTCCGGTGTTGTCTGCTGGTCTCCTTTAGGTGTAACTTTACCAACGAGAATATCATTGGGCTCAACAATACTGCCAACAGTAATAATTCCATTTTCATTTAAATTAAGCAACGCATCTTTTGAGACATTCGGGATATCTTTTGTTATCTCTTCCGGACCCATCTTTGTATCTCTTGCTTCTACTATGAACTCCTGAATATGCACAGAAGTGAACATATCTCCTCTGACAAGCCGTTCTGATACCAGTATAGCATCCTCGTAGTTGTAGCCCTCCCACGACATAAACGCAATTAACAGATTTCTACCTAATGCAAGCGACCCGTTTCTTGTTGCGCCGCCATCTGCTATAATTTCGCCTTTTGTGACAGTATCGCCTTTTTTTACAAGTGGAATCTGGTTTATGCAGGTATCCTGGTTTGTTCGTTCAAATTTTTTGAGTTTATAGACATCAATCTCGCCGGTATCTTTATTCTGGATTGATATCTCATTCGCATTTACACTCAAAACGGTTCCACTTTTCTGGGCAACCACAACTGCGCCGGTATCACGTGCTATTTTCTCTTCTATACCGGTTGCAACTATTCCTTCTTCTGGCAACAGCAGTGGTACCGCCTGCCGCATCATATTTGAACCCATCAGTGCGCGGTTTGCATCATCATGTTCTAAAAAAGGTATCAGTGCGGCAGAAGTAGATACAACCTGCAGCGGTGAGATGTCCATATAATCTACTTTAGAAGGTGATACAAAAATGAAATCGCCATGTAGCCGTGCGGATACAGTATCAGTTGTGAATCTGCCCTTGCTATCAACTGGCGAGTTTGCCTGAGCGATTACCAATTCGTCTTCTTTATCCGCGGTTAGATAATCAATCTGCTCGGTAACCCTGCCGTTTAGCACTTTCCGATATGGTGTTTCTAAAAGCCCGTACTCGTTCACTCTGGCATAGCAGGCAAGCGAGGTAATCAGTCCGATATTAGGTCCTTCAGGCGTTTCAATCGGGCAGACGCGGCCGTAATGTGTGTAATGGACATCGCGAACCTCAAACCCAGCACGTTTTCGGTGTAGCCCGCCGGGACCAAGTGCAGAAAGCCGACGTTTATGTGTTAACTCAGCAAGTGGATTTACCTGGTCCGTAAATTGAGATAACTGCCCTGTAAAGAAAAACCGTCTTACTATTCCTATCACAGGCTGTGTGTTCAGGATTGCGCGGGGTGTTGCCTGCGAGCGGTCTATTGAGTTCATTTTTTCTCTTGTTAACCGAACCATATGCGCCAAGCCGATTCTTAACTGGTTTTCTAAAAGTTCACCAACTGCACGAATTCGCCGATTGCCAAGATGGTCTATATCATCTATTGTTCTATTATCTATCCCATTATTCAAGTCCAGCAGATACTTGATTGTTACAACAATATCTTCAACTGTAAGTGTTTTTTTGGTTTCTTTCGGGAGTTCAAAATTTTTATAAAATTCTGTAAATACATCTTTAAGTTTTTTGTTGATTTTATATCTGCCTACTTTTGACAGGTCATATTTTTTAGGATTATGTAGCAGCAGGTTCTCAAAATAGGTAGTTGCCTGGTCACTACTTACGAAATCCATCGCGCGGTTTTTTCTGTAAATATCCATTATTGCGTCTCGTTTGCTTTTTATCTTATCTAATGCCAGTGTCTCAGAAATCGTTAAGTCCTTTACTACAGAGTCATCTAATTTCAGTTCTGTTACAAGAACAGATATGGCTGATTTGCCGGTTTTTTTCAGAGTAGTTAATAGTTCTTCTGAAATTTTCCGGTTGGTTTCTGCCAAAATCTCGCCTGTTCGGGTATCAACAATATCTTCAGCCACAATCCTGCCAACTGCTGAATTATTTAACGGTATATTTTCTATCTTATAAAAAAGTTTAAGTATTGCCGAATCCTTTTCAATCCCGATAGCACGCAGCAATGTTGTAGCGAGAAATTTGCGTTTCTTATCAATCCTAACCCATAGAATATTCTTATCATCAAACTCAAACTCTACCCAAGCACCCCGATAAGGAATAATTCTAGCAAAATACAATCGTTTACCGTAAATTGAAATCGGTATCTCTTCGTTTTCTTCAAATATCACACCCGGCGAACGATGCATTTGCGTAACTACAATTCGTTCTACACCATTTATGATAAAAGTAGCTTTTTTTGTCATTAACGGTAGGTCACAAACATATACATCCTGTTGTGATATTTCTTTAGGTGCACCTTTTTCTTGTTTCACTAACAGCCGAAATGTCGCTTTTAATGGTGCGGAATAGGTAGAGTCAGTAAGCAGTGCTTCTTCTTCAGTAAATTTAGGTTTGCCTAACTCATATGAAACAAATTCTAAAATGTACTCGCCATTACTGGACGAAATCGGGAAAACATCCAAAAATGATGCTTGAAGTCCTGTAAGTTTTCTTTTTTCAACCGCAATATTTTCTTGCAGGAATTCTTTGAACGAGTTTTTTTGTACTTCTATTAAATCCGGCAGGTCTAACACTTTCGGAATCCCGCCAAAATTGATTCGCTTCATTAAAACCAGTGATTAAGTGATTAAGTGATTAAGTGATTAAGTGATTAAGTGATGGATTGCCACGAGCCAATGAATTGACTCTCGCAATGACATTACTAACCACTAACCACTTATCCACTTGTTAATTCACTGCCTCGTTTATTTTACTTCTACTGTTGCGCCGACTTCAGTAAGTTTCTTTTTGATTTCTTCTGCCTGTGTTTTTGGAATACCTTCTTTTACTGGTTTGGGTGCACCCTCAACAAGGTCTTTGGCTTCTTTTAAGCCCAGCCCTGTCAGTTCCCGCACAACTTTGATTACATTGATTTTCTGGGCACCCGCAGCAGTCAAAATTACCGAAAACTCTGTTTTTTCTTCAGATGCACTTCCCACTCCACCACCACTAGCAGCGGCAGCAGGCACAGCCGCGAATGAAACCGCAGAAACACCAAACTTTTCTTCTAACGCCTTGACTAAATCAGCCAGTTCAATAACAGTCATTTTGGAAATTGCTTCCAAAA
Source organism: Elusimicrobiota bacterium (assembly GCA_040757695.1). Lineage (NCBI taxonomy): Bacteria > Pseudomonadati > Elusimicrobiota > Elusimicrobiota bacterium. The sequence goes on along the minus strand of JBFLWK010000052.1, from coordinate 1,355 downwards.
TTTCATCTTTTCCGTTTGTAGCCATTTTTATCACCCCCTGTTAACAGCAAGTTAAAGGTTAAAGGTTAAAGGTTAAAATTTTGGGATTTTATTTTAATTTATACTTTTAATTTTAACCTTTTATTTTTACCTTTAACCTGCCTTTTTTATCTGTTTCAATACCACCACCAGATTTCTCAGCGGAGTTCTCAGGACATTCATCAACTTTATAAGTGGTGCCAAGATACCACCAGCAACCGCTGCTAAAAGATGTTCTTTGGGCGGTAATTGTGCAATTCTGGAAATTTCTGAACTGGTTAATAATTTGTTCTCATACCAGCCTGCTTTCAATTTTAATTTATTATTTGATTTAGAAAATATAAAAAGTTGTTTGATTGTTTTTACAAGGTCGTCTTTCTCAAGCACAATTGCAGTAGGTCCTTTGAGGTATTCGTCAAATCCGTTAATTTCTATATTTTTGAATACTTTGGCTACGAGCCGGTTTCTAATAACAAACAGTTTGGCATTGAGTATCTGTAATTTTTTTCGTAAATCTTCCAATTCCGAAACTTTCAAACCTTGATAGTCGGCAAGTATAAAGTTTCTTTTTTCTTGGATTTCTTTTTCAAATGTTTTTACAAATTCTTGCTTTTCTTGTTTGGTTTTTATCATACTTTTTTTAAAAAATCTTCTACGAAACTTTAGTTTCGGTTAAAACCGATCAGACCGATGCTAAAGCATCGTAGAATAATTTTTGGTTCTTTCATTATTGTAGTAATATTCTTTTTTGTTTAGACGTCATGACTCCTGAATTAATCAAGAATACTTTCACGTGCTTCTTTAGGTTCAATTTCATGAATTAACTCTTCAATTGAACTATTAACTAAATGCATAGCATAATTTTTATACGATTCAAAAATAAAATTTGTGTATCTTTTATTTTCAATACTAAGACATAAAAAATTACCTGCTGGATTAGTCAACCACATGCTAAATTCTCGGTCCCCTATTATTAATGGATTGCCATATTCTTTAAACGATTTTATTATAAATCGTTCAGTACATCTTTCTTTTATGTTTTTAAGAATAGCAAAATTAGCTGTTATTTTCTCAAAAGGAATTTTTCTATCAAACATTTCTTTTTTTGTTGTTACATAGTTGTAAAGGTAAATGAACTTTTTATCAGATTTATCGTGTAATTTATAAAGATATTCTTCTATAAGATTTAGATATTTTTTTTCAATTGAATTTTTTCTAGCTCCTAATAATAAACTTGCACTTCTTTCAATGATAAACAATCTACTATTACTTTTTTTTATAATTTCAATTGCATCTTGATAAATGTTTTCTTTTTCTTTAATAATTTTTATACTCAT
>JBFLWK010000051.1 GCA_040757695.1 Elusimicrobiota bacterium | reverse complement strand
CGAATATAAAATGTATTTTTTGTAAGCCTTTTGGCATTTGTCATAAGTGTATCATTTTTATACGGTTGTGTCAAGGGCATTTTATTATCGGTAAAATATAAATTTATAGCCGTTTTTCAGGTCGAAAATCAGGTGAATTCTTAAAAGAATTAGTTCGCTTAAAAAAGAAAGGTTTTAAATTTCCTATTGACCATCCATATATTAGTTTTCTTTCCTATTCCGACGATGCTATCAAAAATAATCCAAAAACAACCGAAGAGATATGCAAGGTTTTGTTTAAGATAAAATATAATGACTTAAAACAAAAACTGGAAGCTCCCAAAAAAGCAAGCCGAAAGATGGGTCCGATGTTTAGGAATTGGCTATTAAAAAATTTCCCTTTTGCTAATCCAAGAGACATTAAAAAAAGCAGTAACATTGTATTTTTGAGAGGCAGTGATGCTGTTCTAAAAGAATTTGCAGAGCAAGAATTAAAATGCAAATTTGGGAGATTAAGCAAAGGATTAGATTTTGTGGCAAGGGTTAAAAATAATTATTTAATTGGTAATGCGAAATTTATAACTGATTTTGGTGGGACACAATATAATCAATTTTATGAGGCAATATAAGATTGATCAGAGAATCTTCAGTGCCTAAAAATGTAAGAAAAATAGCAATTATTGATGGTGTCGCTTGGCTTGGTAAAACTAACAGAATGGCAAAAGTAATTTATAAAATCAAAGACGACGAATTTTGTTTCAGCGTTTTGTTATTAAAAGAATTTTTGGATGAAATACAAAATTCATAAAAAACCTGCAGAACTTTCAGAAGAAGCACATAATAGAGTAAAAATTCACCTCTCGCGTCATTGCGAGGAGCGAAGCGACGAAGCAATCTTTAATATAGAAAACGAGATAAATTCAGAGGTCCCAAAACTATGGAACATAAAATATTAACACCGAAGGATAAAAATTATCCTAAAAAATTGAAAGAGCGATTGAATAAATGGGCAGGTGAACCTGACCCTACACTTTATTACAATGGACCGCTTGAATTCCTTGATAAATGGACATAAGTACACATCAATCGGTTATGGAAACAGAGATTTTTCGTCTGGGACTGTGGCATAAATGCCATAATACCGTTACTCTTTTTTGGAGCTTTTTGTAAAAAATGAAAACAAAAAAAATTAGAATTGGAAATATTTTTATCGGTGGTGGTGAGCCGGTACGAGTCCAGTCAATGACAAAAACTAAAACTATTGATTGGCGAAGCACAGTTGACCAAATAAAAAAATTAGAAAATATTGGTTGTGAGATTATTCGTGTTGCAGTGCCTGATATAGAATCAGCAAAGGTTCTTTCCAAAATCAAAAAGAATATAAAAATTCCATTAGTGGCAGATATACATTTCAACTGGCAAATTGCAGTTGAGTCGATAAAACAAGGTGTTGATAAGATAAGAATAAATCCCGGCAATATCGGTTCAAAAGAAAATATAGAAAAAATTGTTCTCGCTGCAAAAAAAAGAGAAATTCCTATCCGTGTCGGCGTAAATGCTGGCTCACTAAAAATTTTGAAACAGTCAAACCACTGGCTAAAAATGTCATCAGCACAAAAAGCAACACAAATGGTAAAAGAACTGATGGAGAATGTAAGAGTTTTAGAAGATATGAATTTTGGAAACATAGTGGTTTCATTGAAAGCAAACGATGTACCAACAACAATTCTGGCAAATCAACTCTTTACAAAAAAAAGAAATTATCCAATACATCTCGGGATTACAGAAGCAGGAACAGAATTTTCCGGGGTTGTAAAATCAGCAACTGCTTTCGGGATTTTGCTGAATCAGGGTATTGGCGATACAATCCGCGTTTCATTAACAGCAAAACCTGAAGAAGAAATAAAAGCTGGTTGGGAGATATTAAAGGCACTCGGTTTAAGAAAACGAGGGATTGAAATCATCTCCTGCCCTGCCTGTGGTCGCTGCGAAACCGATTTGATAAAAACAGTTCATCAATTAGAAAAAAAACTCTCAACTCTCAACTCTCAACTCTCAACTCGGCAACTGAAAGTTGCCGTCATGGGTTGTGTTGTCAACGGTCCTGGTGAAGCGAAGGATGCCGATATAGGAATTGCCGGTGGAAAGGGTTGGGGGTTGTTTTTCAAAAAAGGAAAACCTATAAAAAAAATCCAGCAAGAAAGATGGATTAAAGAATTACAAAAGGAGGTGAAAAAGATAGTTTCATATTAGCGACAATGTGATAATATAAAACAATGAAAATAAAAATTTATTCAACAAAACTTTTTAAAGCGTTGAGTAATTCAAAAAGAATAAAAATTCTCTTATTCCTTTTTGATGTTGGAGAATTAACCGTTTCAGATATTTCCAAAGAACTCAAAATGCCTTTTTTAACGGTCTCACGGCATCTTCTAAAATTGAAAGCAGCAGGCCTTGTTATTGATAAAAGGGTTAGTAGAAATATTTTTTACAGACATAGTAATAATCAGATTGTATTAAGGATAATCAGGTTTATCAAGCGAAATTTTCAAGAGTAAGAGAGTAAAATGTTCAGAAAAAAATTTAAAAATATCCATTTCATAGGTATCGGCGGTAGCGGAATGTCCGGTATCGCGGAGGTGCTTCTTAATCTTGGATTCTATATCAGCGGGTCTGATTTGAAAGAAACGGATGTTACGAGACGGCTTCAGAAACTTGGTGCGAAAATTTGTATCGGACACAAAACGGAAAATGTTAAAAATTCACAAATAGACGTTGTAGTTACTTCAACAGCGGTTACAAAAGATAATCCAGAAGTAATATCAGCACTCTTGCAAAAAATTCCCGTCATTCCACGTGCGGAGATGCTTGCGGAACTTATGCGAATGAAATACTCTATCGCGATTGCCGGCTGTCATGGGAAAACAACTACGACTTCTATGGTCTCTTTGATTCTGGCGGATAATAATTTTGACCCTACGGTTGTTATTGGCGGTAGATTTAACAATTTTGGTACCGGTGCAAAACTTGGAAAAGGCGAATATCTCGTTGCTGAAGCAGACGAATCCGATGGCTCGTTCTTAAAACTTTTTCCAACTTTCGCAATTGTTACAAACATTGATAACGACCATCTTGACTATTACGGAACTCTTGAAAATATCAAAAGTTCGTTTATTGAATTTATAAATAAAATTCCGTTCTATGGTTGTGCGATTTTATGTAATGATGATGAAAATCTGAATAGTATAATTCCTAAAATTACAAGAAAATACTACACTTACGGGTTCAATGATACTGCAGATTTTAAAGCAGCAAATGTTAAGGCAACACAGACCGGTAGTAAATTTGAAGTTTTAGAGCGCGGTAAATTTTTAGGAAATATAGAATTAAAAATACCAGGACTGCATAATGTTCTCAATGCGCTGTCAAGTATCGTATGCGGTTGGGAATTGGGAATTGAATTCTCTAAAATTGCCAAAGCATTACTTGATTTCAACGGTGTAAGCCGTCGTCTTGAAAAAAAGGGTCAGTACAAAAATGTTATTTTCATAGACGATTACGGACATCATCCAACGGAAATTAAAGCAACACTTTCTGCAATAAAATCGATTTATCCACAAAACAGATTATTTGTATTATTTCAGCCCCACAGGTTCACAAGAACACAATTATTAAAAGACCAGTTCGGCAGTGCATTCACTGATGCGGATGTAATAAGAATTTTGGATATTTATGCTGCAAGCGAGAAACCAGTTCCGGGAATTTCTGCACAGACAATTATTAATTCTATAAAAAAAAATGAAACAAAAGACACCGCAAAATTTACCGATATCAACACAATTTCAGGCGAAATAAAAAATGGCGATATAGTAATTACACTCGGTGCTGGTGATGTCTGGAAAAAAACGGACGAAATTCTAAAGGTGCTTAATGAAAATAAACCGTTCTGAAATATCAAAAATTGTAAGTGGCAAGGTGCTTGAAAATGAGCCATTGAGTAAGCATACTACATTCCGTATCGGTGGACCCTGTAATTTTTATGTTGAAACAAAAACAATTGATGAATTACAAAAACTTGTAAGATACTGTAAAAATAAAAAAATTCCATATCTTGTAATTGGTTTCGGTTCAAACATCCTCGTTAAAGATAAGAGAATAAAGGGCGTGGTTATCAGATTGATGGGCGAGTTAAGTAGTTTGGATTTTAATCTGCAAAAAAAAAGTGTTACTGCCGGCGGTGGCTGTTCGTTGCAGCTTTTTGTAAAAAAATGTGCTGAAAACGGTTTAAGCGGGATGGAGTTTCTTGTCGGTATTCCGGGAACAATCGGCGGCGCAGTTATTATGAATGCGGGGGCAAAAGATAATAGTATCGGGTTTTTGATAAAATCTGTAACAGTTATGAATGAAAAAGTCGAGATAAAAAAAATCGGAAAAAAATCGTTGAAGTTCTCTTATAGAAGTTCTAATATTCCGTCAGAAGATATAATAATCTCTGCTGAGTTTTTATTGAAGAAAAAACCTAAAAATGATATAATAAAAAAATTGAATGAATTGATGCTACTTCGTGCAAAAACTCAACCTTTTGGTTTTTTTAATAACGCAGGCTGTATTTTCAAAAATCCGCCAGGTGATTTTGCAGGTAGATTGATAGACAAGGCAGGATTGAAAGGCAGATCTGTTGGGGGTGCTGTCGTTTCAAAACTGCATGCCAATTTCATAAACAATACAGGGAATGCAACCGCTAATGATGTGCTTAAACTGATAAAAAAAATCCAAAAAAAAGTCAGAGAAAAATTCAACAAAAATTTAAAGTTAGAAATAAAAATCCTTGGGAAATGAATATAAAAAAAATCGGCGTTATCTATGGCGGGAAATCAAGTGAAAGAGAAATTTCACTGAAAACAGGTTCTGCTATTGCTGATGCTTTGAAAAAAGAAAAATTCAATGTTGTGCTTATTGACTCAGGCAAAAAGTATTTTATAAAAAAATTGATGGCTTCAAAAATAGATTTTGCATTTATTGCGCTTCATGGTCCACTTGGTGAGGACGGCACAATGCAAGGGCTTTTAGAAGTTTTGGGTATTCCATATAGCGGGTCAGGAGTTTTGGCATCCGCGATAGCAATGAACAAAATTTATACAAAAAGAATTTTTGAGTTTGAAAATATCCCAACTCCAAAATGGCAAGTAATTCCAAATTCCAAATCCCAAATTCCAAATTCCAAATTACCTGTGGTTATTAAGCCTGCACATCAAGGTTCGGCAATAGGCGTTACAATTGTCAGGAAAAAATCACAACTGAAAAGAGCAATAAAAACTGCATTGAAATACGACGACAAAGCAATCGTTGAAGAATATATTGATGGCAAAGAAATAACGGTTCCTATTTTAGGCGACAAGCCTCTTACACCAATAGAAATTATTCCTAAAAATGAGTTCTATGATTTCTATTCTAAATATGCGAATGGTGGTTCAAAACATATAATTCCACCACGGCTACCTGGAAAAATTATTGAAAAGGCAAAAAAACTCGGACTTTTAGCACATAAATCGCTTGGTTGTTGTGCTATGTCTCGTGTGGATATGATTGTTGACAAAAAAAATAAAATTTATGTTCTGGAAGTTAACACTATTCCCGGAATGACGAAGACATCACTTTTTCCAGAGGCAGCAAGATTTGATGGATTATCTTTTAGCGAAATGTTAAAAAAAATTATATGGTTTTCATTAGATGAAAAAACATAAAGTCCGATTACGGCTTAAAACCAGAATTGAGCGAAACAGAAAGCGAAAAGCATTATTATTCAAAATAACAGCATTACTGATTTTACTTGTCGTATTAGGTTTTGCCGTTAATAAAATATCAAGATTTCTATTGACATCTCCAATTTTTAATGTAAAATCAATAGATGTATCAGGCAATACGCTTGTATCTCAGACCGCAATTTTAGATTGTTTAGATTTCTGTAGGAAAAATATTTTTCGGCTAAATCTGAAAAAAACAGAAACACAACTGACAGAAAAATTTCCAGCATTAAAAAAAGTTTATATAAAAAGACGGTTACCAAACAAAATAATTTCTAAAATTGAAGAAAAAATACCACTTGCAGAAATAGCAGTCTCTAACAATAGAATTGGAATTGATGAGCATCTGAATGTTTTTGTGGTGCCTAAGAGTTATAGACAACTGCCGCGAATTTCTGAAAATTTAACACTGGAATACAAATCCGTCTGTCTGAAATTTCTTAAAAATATTCGGGAATTACCAGTATATAAGAACATAACGGCGGTTACAGCAACATCAGTTGACGATATAGTATTTTTTATGAATAATGGTTGTAAGGTTTGTATTGGCTCTTCTGAAAACAGCGAAAATAAAATTAATTATCTTGAGAAGGTTTTTACTAATTTAGAAATAGAAGGCAAAAAAGCACAGTACATAAACATGCGAGATTTTACAGATGAAAACAAAGAAATTATCATAAAGGCAAAATAGGAGGCAGTGGTAACGACAGTGATTAGTGATTAGTAATTGGTGATAGTGTAAACTGACCACTAAACTACTTAACCACTTAACCACTTTCTCACTGGTATTAAATGTCAAGAGAGAAAATTGTTGCTGGACTTGATGTTGGGTCGTCTAAAGTAGCTTGTGTAATTGCCAAAAAAAACGAATCGGATTTGCCTGAAATTATCGGTATTGGTGTTGCACCTTGTAAAGGGTTAAAAAATGGCTCTGTTGTTAGCATTAGAGAAACAGTAAAAGCGATTGATTTAGCGGTAGATGCCGCAGAAGAACTGGCGGATGAAAGGGTAGATGAACTTATTGTAGGAATAAAAGGACAGCATATAGAATCAATAAACCACACAACAGCGATAAATGTTGTAAGAACCGATAAGGAGATTATCCATGATGATATTGTACAAATTATGTCATCTGCAAAAGCGATACGGCTGCCGGCTGATAGAGAAATAATCCATACAATCCCGCAGGAGTTCAGTATTGATGGACAGAGTGGTATAGAAGACCCGGTTGGCTTGGAAGGATGTCACCTGTCTGTTAATGTTCATATAATAACGGGTATTTCATCTTATCTGAATAATTTGCAGAAAAGTATCAACAATGCTGGTTTTGTTTGTAAAGAGTTTATATCAAGCATACTTGCTGCTGGAGAAGTTACCGTCTCGCCGGAAGAAAAAAAAATTGGCTGTGTGCTGATTGATATGGGTGCACAGACAACGGATATAGCAATCTATTGTGATAAATCAATCAGATATATTAAAGAAATTCCGCTCGGTGGTGATGATATTACCAGTGATATTACTCATGGGTTAAGAACATCTTTTGCTATTGCGCGGGAGTTAAAAGAAAAATACGGTTCAACAATCAGCGCACTGATTGACCCTAAAGAGGAAATAACACATCTGACAATTGAAGGCAGGTCACAAAAAATAATTACACGGCAACAACTCTGTAATATAATAAAATCACGAGTAGAAGATATTTTAACAATTCTTAATGACGAGATTACAAAAACACAATACAAGGATATGATATCAGCCGGTGCGATTATCACAGGTGGTGGTAGCCAGCTTTTAGGGATGAAAGAAGCGTGCGAAGAAATTTTACAATTACCTACAGTAGTAGCAACCCCACAGTATGTTCGTAGTTCTGTTGAAGGGAAAGGCGGTGTAAGTATTTCTGACCCATCGCTTTCCTGTGCAATAGGGCTTGTAAAAGCCAATTTTTCAGAGTTAGAAAGGTCGTCAAGATATCCTTTAAAAAAGCCTGGTCTATTAACAAAATTCAAAAGATTGCTTGAAAATGTGATTTAAGTGCACGGATAAAAACACCGAATAGAGGCACCGAATACAACCGAATAATTCGGTTACATTTGGTTAACATTCGGTTTTAATTCGGGTTAGAGCAAAACGAAATAATGAAACTAAAAATTGTTGATGATTTCCAAGTTAAACCTGCAAATATAAAAGTGATTGGTATCGGCGGTGCCGGCGGTAATGCGGTTAACCTGATGGTTTCATCAAATATAAAAGGTATAAATTTTATTACTGCTAATACAGACGCTGCCGCACTCAACAGGTCATTAGCAGAATATAAAATTCAACTCGGGCCAAAATTAACAAAAGGACAGGGTTCTGGCGCAAATCCTGATATAGGCAGACAGGCAACGGAAGAAAGTGTAGATACAATTGAGCAGCTTCTCAAAGGAACGGATATGCTTTTCATAACCTGCGGAATGGGTAAAGGCACCGGCACAGGTGGTTCGCCAATTGTAGCAAAAATATCAAAGGCAATGGAGGTTCTTACCGTCGGTGTTGTTACAAAACCGTTTATGTGGGAAGGTAAACTCAGAATGGCGATTGCTGAAGAAGGTATAAAAGAATTAAGAAAATATACCGATGTCCTTATTGAAATTCCTAACCATAAAATATCGTCAATAATTGATGAAAATATGCTTGCCGCACCATCGTTTGAAAAATCTAACGAGGTGCTGAAAAAATCAGTCCAATCAATTTCCGATATAATAACATCACAGGGTATAATCAATGTTGATTTCCAGGATGTTAAAGCGATTATGAAAGATGCCGGTGTTGCAATGTTAGGTTTCGGTGAGGCATCAGGCGAGAGCCGTGTAGAACAAGCCACAAAAATGGCTGTCTCAAGTCCTATGCTGGAAGATATAACTATCAGTGGTGCCAAAGGCGTACTTGTGAATATTACCGGTAACAGTAATGACTTAAAAATGGAAGAAGTCAACACTGCAATGAGTATGATTTATAATGAAATAGCACCGGATGCAAAACATATTTATGGACTGGTATACGATAATGAACTGAAAAACAGTTTGAGAATTACCGTTATAGCAACCGGCTTTCCTACAGATAAAAAACAGATAAAAAGCAGAGGTGTTAGAAGCGGGAGAGTAAGTGAAAAAGAGTTGGATATTACCGAGTTAAAAAAACCAGCATTTAAACGGCGAAAAAAAAGTATATTAAAATAAAGCAGGTTAAAGGTTAAGGGTTAAAGGTTAAAAAGTTCACAAAGTGCTTCTCTTGATTCTTCTACGAAACTTTAGTTTCGGTTAGAACCGCTCCGATTTATCAGAGCGTAGAATTTCTTGCCTCTCTACCTTCCTACCTGCCGTTCAGAGGAGTATTATATGGACGAACTTGATGAACTCAATGAACTATTAAAACTTGTTGTCTCATTAAAAGCATCTGATTTGCATCTACGTTCTGAAACCAAAAGCGTATTAAGAATAGACGGCAAACTGAAATCTGTTGAAAATAAAGTATTTTCATTACAGCAGATGGAAAAAATTGCTCAATCAATTATGAATACCAAACAACGCGAAATTTTTGCACAAAAAGGAGAATGCGATTTGTCATATTCTGCATCAGGAATCGGCAGATTCCGAGGCAATATCTATCGCCAGCGTGGAAGTATAAATATCGCAATGAGACATGTACCGACTGAAATTCCACCATTTAGTTCGCTTAGTCTTCCAGCAGTTATAAATAAAATTGCAGAAAACCAGCGAGGACTCGTGCTTGTTACTGGAACTACTGGCTGTGGGAAATCAACCACACTGGCTTCTATGATTGACCATATAAATTCAACCCGTACAGCACACATCATAACACTTGAAGACCCAATAGAGTTTTTACATAGAGATAAAGTTTCAATAGTATCCCAACGGGAACTTGGAATGGACACGGTTTCATATTCTGATGCGTTAAAACATATCGTCCGACAGGACCCTGATGTGATTTTAATTGGTGAGATGCGGGATACTGAAACAATGGCTGCTGCATTAACTGCTGCACAAACAGGTCATCTTGTGCTCTCAACAATCCATACAATTGATGCAATCCAGACAGTTACCAGAATTGTAGATATATTTCCACCACATCATCAGAACCAGATTCGGCTGCAACTTGCAGATACCCTGCGAGGTGTTATTTCTCAACGGCTGCTGCCAAAAACAAATGGTGGCAGGATTCCTGCCTGTGAAATTTTGGTGGTGACCGCACTTATTAAAAAATATATTGAACAGAATACAATAGGTGATATTTTACAAGCGATGCAACAAGGTGCCTATTACGGTATGCAGACATTTAATCAATCATTGTTGCAACTTTATAATTCCGGTGATGTCTCGTTAGAAGATGTGCTCGCCGCAGCAACCAATCCAGAAGAATTGATGATGAATATCCGCGGGATTTCGTCTGAAAGCGGCGCAGTTGTTTGACTTGCTAATCTGTTTCTACGCCACTTTAGTGGTGGTTGTTACTTATGTGGCTGTTAAAAGATGGTTTATATCGTGAACAAGAACTTGAAAAATGTGGTGTAGTAAATTTTACAACCACCGTTTTATACGGCGATATGAAAAACGAAAAAAATCGCCGAGAGTTTCTAAAAAAATATCCTGTTATAAAAAATGTTATTTATGGCATCCAAACCCACAGTTGTAATATAGAAATTGTTACCAAGAAAGATATTGGTAAAAAATTTTATGCTACAGATGGTTTCATAACCAACAGAAAAAATCTGTCGCTTGCTGTCTTTACCGCGGATTGTCTGCCTGTTTTTATTTACGATACTGTAAAAAAAGTAATCGGGTTGGTTCATGCAGGACGACTTGGACTTAAAAAACTGATTCTTGAAAAAGCAATAACAATTTTTGTTGAAAAGTTTGGCTCAACGCCTGCCAGTATTTTTGTCGCAATAGGCCCACATATAAAAAAATGCTGTTACGATGTTGACCTTGATAGTATTGCTATAAATCAGATTCGTAAGAGCGGTGTAAAAAAAATCAGTAATGTGGTTGTCTGTACACACGACAGAAAATTCTTTTCATACAGAAAAAATAAAACTGATAAAAGAATGATGTCATTAATGATGATGGAGGGAAAATGATTCTAGAAATTAGACAAAAAATTGACAGAGTGGACAAAAAAATTCTTAAACTTTTGAATGAGAGAATAAAATTAGCAATTAAGATTGGAAAGATAAAATCACAGAAACAAGAGGATATTTTTTCGCCTGTAAGAGAGAAAGAGGTTGTGACAAATCTGGTAAAACAGAATAAAGGCCCTCTGCCCGACGAGTGTCTATCTGATATATTTCAAGAGATATTAAATGTTTCACGCTCAATCCAGAAAAAATTGAAAATTTCGTATCTGGGTCCTGAAGCGACCTTTACACATCTTGCTGCGATAAAAATTTTCGGTAAATATGTTGATTACATACCTGTTGAATCAATCAAAGATGTTTTTGTAGAAATAGAAAAAAATCGCGCCGACTACGGAGTTGTGCCAATAGAAAATTCTACTGAAGGAGTTGTTAATCATACGCTTGATATGTTCATAGAGTCCGACTTGAAAATTGCATCTGAGATATTTTTAGAAATTTCACATTGCCTGTTATCACAGGAATCTGCCGTCAAGAAAGTAAAAAAAGTATATTCGCATCCTCAGGCGATCGCACAGACAAGAAATTGGATTGAAAAGAATCTTGAAAGTATCAAAATTATAGAAGTTGCCTCAACTTCTGACGCAGCACGGCTTGCTAAAAGAGAAAGAAAAACCGCTGCAATCGCTTCAACTGTTGCCAGTGAAATATACGAACTTAATATTCTCGCCAGAGGTATAGAAGATTTTAAGGATAATTTTACAAGGTTTTTGGTTATAGGCAAAAAAAGTCCGCCTGCATCAAAAAATGATAAAACATCAATAATGTTTTCAGTAAAAGATAGAATTGGTGCACTACACGATATGCTGGTGCCATTCAAAAAGTATAGGCTGAATCTAACAAAAATTGAATCCCGCCCTACAAAAAGAAAAGCATGGGAGTATCTCTTTTTTGTTGACTTCGTAGGGCATATAGACGACAAAAATGTAAAAAGAGCATTAGCAGAACTTGAAAAAAATTGTACACTCTTAAAACTTCTCGGCTCCTACCCCACAGGTGAGTGAATAGAAAATGTAACGGGCGAATTGTATTCGCCTTAAGTTAATATGGAGTGCAACGACCGTGTCGTTGCACAGAACAAAACTCTGCTAATAATTGTAGTCGCAGAACTTGCCCCTGCTGGTGTTATTGCGAGGCATAGCCGTGGCAATCTCAATATATTTAACGAAGGATGGAGGGAAACATGAAAAATCAAAATCGTAAAATTAAGTTTAGCGATAGGGAAAGAATTGAGATCACAATAGGTAGATGCAAATTTAAAGGAGAAATAAAACCTTATGGTTGTTTTCAAAATACTAGAACAGAAACCATTAAAAAGTATAGAATCAAAATTAAGATTCACGGTTACGAGATTAAACCAAAAACACCAAACAAAGTTAAAGAACATCCAGAATAAAATGAAAACATTTCCAAAAATCAGTGCTGATGAATTTATTCATCTTTTAGATAAAGACGCTCTTGAAAAAGTGAAAAAAATTCCATTTCTTAGAACTGTAACCCAAAAAATATTTGAACTTGGTTTAGAAAGAGTTTATTATATTGAGAACATGGCTGACAACTTAAAGATTACACCCTTACAATATCCAAAAATTTATAAAATGCTGCAGCAAGGATGCGAAATATTAGATATATCGGAACCAGAGTTATATATTGATATGAACCCTGAACCAAATGCTTACACTTATGGTGTTAATAAGCCATTTATTGTAATAACATCAGGATTAGTTGAACTTCTTGAAGATGACGAATTATTAGCAGTTATTGGGCATGAATTAGGTCATATAAAGTGTCAGCATGTATTGTATCAATCGGTGTTGCAGATTCTTACTGAATCGTTAGAAATGACAATAGTTGGGTTGGCTACCGTTCCATTATTACCACTTAAACTTGCTCTTTTGGATTGGGGTAGGAAATCCGAATTTAGCGCTGATAGAACAAGACTATTGGTAACTCAGAATTTAGATGTTTGTATCAATGTGGAAATGAAATTGGCAGGCGGTTCTAAAAAACTTGAATCTCAGTTGAATAAAGAAGAATTCATGAAACAAGCAAATTCTTTTTCATTAGATAAAGATGTATTAGATAAAATATATAAATTTGGGCTTGTAATTTGGAGAACCCACCCATGACCAGTTTTTCGAGCAAAGTTACTCTCTGAATGGGCTAATAGCATGGCATATAAAAATATCCTTGCAGGTAAATATAGGCAAGAGGGCAAAAGAGAAACATCAGTAAAAATAAAATTCACTGAATAGAAACAATTTTGGGTTTAATTAAATTGATGAAAATTTAGACCTAAATTAATATCAGGGAGGTTACCATGGATATTTTGCTAGTTGTTAGTTTGTCGTTGATTGCGTTGGTTTGTATTTTGCTTATTTATTATGTTATTACACGAAAAAAAACTGCTGCTCGAGAGAAAAAAATTACAAGTATGTCAGAACTAAAAAAAGAATTAAGGAGAAAGTCTCATAAATTAGTTGAGAAATTAATTGATGAAATGAAAGTGGATATTTATGACAATATTATTGTCTCTACGGTAATTAGTTGGTTTGATGGTTGGGCAACTTTAGAAGAATTAAGTAATACAGTTAAAAAAAATGTTGAAGAACGGATTCCTTATTGGCAGAAAAAAATTGAATTATCTTTTGCTGATTTAGAAGAATCTTTCAAAGTTGAAGAATTTGGTTTTCCCGACCAAACAATAGATACTAAGAAGGTTTCCTCCCAACTTACTGGATTAATATCCCTAATTATTGGGGCGGTAAGCACATGTATTGGCAGTATTATTGCTGGTGGCTCTGGCATAGCATTGATATCAAGTGGCCCCGTAGGAGTGGTAATAGGTGTGGTTGCTTTAGCATTGGCATATTTCGTAGGAAAATCAACAGTTGATGAATTGCTAAATGCTGGATTACATAAAGTGCCATTCCCACCTGTTTTTAAGAAGTTTCTCAAAAGTAAAGTCAGTAATGAACTTAAAAGAGGTTCCAATAAATTTGTTCAGGAACTATATTTGGCACTGACAAATGCTGTTGATGAGGCATTAAAGGATTAAAAAGATGGATTGGGAATCTGAATATGAGAAGTTACTCATTTCTGCTAACGAGTATGAACGTTTGCTGAAAGACAGCGGCAAATACGAAAAATTACTTGACACTGACAACGAATATTGGCAACTCGTAAAACAGGAGAATGAATATGAGAAATTATTCGGAAAATCAAAGGATGTTTTATCCTTAATGCTATCTGAACCGGATTTTGAAAAGGATTTAAGTAGATTTTTAGCAGCACATTTTAATAAGAATTTTGATATTTATGACAGAGCAATTGACAGCGCCTATCTAAAAACCCACATAGGTGGATCACAATTACATCATAATCTTGATGGTAACCATACAATCTGGGGAGCAATAAAAGCAGCAAGAGAGGCAAGTTCTGATGACTCTGATTTTGTAGTAACTCTAAATGCGATTGAACATTTTATTCGTGATACAGGGACACCGTCAGAAATAAATCCGGTTTTGTCGCCTGTAATGTTTCAATCTACAAAGGATTATTTGCTAAATTTGGGTTTAGAGAAAAGGTTTATTAATGACCTTTTGAACATTAATACTCCTGAAATTGCAAGTTTTGCTATTATCTCAATAGGACTTCTACAGAATTGGAACAGAATAGAAACAAAAAAACTTGGTGAATATACTGGAAAATTTTTGGTTCTTGCAGGTTATGCTGGAAATCCTTTATTAGGAATGTTAGTTCCAATTCTGATTTCAAAAGGAATGCTAAAAGATCCTATTAAATATTTGTCTGGTACTTTAAAAGGAAGCATTTCATTTGTCCCTTTTTTTGCTTTGTCACAATTTGTTCCAGGACCAGTCCCCATTGGATTGCTTGTAGGCACAATAGGACATTTAGCAATTAGTAAAATATATGATAATTTATTTTCCTCTGAAAAATTAGAAGACTTTTTTAGAGAATATTTTCCAACTTACAAAAGTTATCTTGCATCACTTTGAATGTTATTTAAGACCGCATCGTAAATATGGTATTAAAATAGTTCCCGAACATTTGTTCGGTTGCGAACAAATGTTCGTACCAAGAAACGGAGGATGAATGGCAACTCAGAAAAAAATTTTGGTAGTAGAAGATACGCCTGAAATTGCGACAATGTTAGAAGATTATCTCAAAAGTGAAGGATATCAGGTACTGGTTGCTACTGATGCCTTGCAGGGTTTCACGCTGGCAAAGTCCATCCAGCCCGACTTAATCATTTTGGATATTATGATGCCTGCCGGTGGTGGCTACGCGGTCTGGCAGAGATTAAAAATGAATGCTTTAACACGAGGTATCCCGGTAATCATTAATTCGGCAAAACCCCGAGCGGAAATAGAAAAAGAATTTCCGCAGTTAGACCTTAAATACTATCTGAGCAAACCATATACATGGGAAGAATTAAAAGCAAAAATGAACAAAATATTTGGTACCAATAAGGACGACAACAAAAATGGATAAGAATTTTGTTAGGAAGAATATATTAGATTTTCAGCCGTATATTCCCGGTAAACCGATTGATGATGTCAAACGAGAATTCGCACTAAAAAAAGTTGTCAAACTTGCATCCAATGAGAATCCGTTAGGATCTTCTCCAAAAGCAGTATCTGCAATAAAAAAAATGCTTAACAAAATTAACATTTATCCTGATGGATATTGTTTTGACTTAAGAAAAAAAATTGCAAAAATTTATGATGTGTCAAAAAATCAAATCGTATTTGGAAGTGGTGTAGATGAAATAATAGAACTCGTCGGAAAAACATTCTTAAATCCAGAAGATGAAATTGTTGTCTCCGAACATGCCTTTATCAGATACAAAATGGCAGGTGATTTGATGGGCTGTAAGGTTGTTTCTATTCCAATGAAAGATTACAAGCATGATTTAGAAGCGATGGCAAATGCTGTCACAGAAAAAACCAAAATTGTATTTATTGCTAACCCGAATAACCCAACTGGCACATACAATACAAAAGATGAATTTAAAAATTACTTCTCTAAACTCTCAACTCTAAACTCTCAACTTTTAACTTTCATTGACGAGGCGTATTCCGAATATGTTGATAAAAAAGATTATCCGTCAGGAATTGATTATTTTAAACAGGGCTTGAATATCATTTTTACTCGGACATTCTCAAAAATCTACGGGCTTGCGGGATTAAGAATCGGTTATGGTATTGGACCATCAGAAATTATCTCTTACATTGAGAGAATTCGTCCACCGTTTAATGTGTCTTCAGTTGCACAGGATGGAGCCATTGCAGCATTAGACGATAAACAGCACTTGAAAAAATCAAAGAGTTTGATTCTACAGCAGAGAAAATTTTTATGCAGCGAGTTTGGAAAAATGAAATTAGGATATATCCCGTCGGTTGCCAATTTTGTCCTTTTAGATGTAAGACAGGATGGTAGGATTGTCTTTGAAAAGTTGTTAAGAAGAGGAATTATTGTCCGAGCGATGGAGGAATACGGTTTTAGGAATTTCATCCGTGTCACAATCGGCACCCCATCCGAAAACAAAAAATTCCTTCAAGAATTAAAATATGTCATATAACGTAATGGAGAGGAAGTAAATTTCATATAGAATGCACCTTTGAAATCGGAGTGTTAGAAAATGAGTGTGCCAAGAAAGTTCCTTGAATTCTTGTCGGTGGAAGTCCGAACTGGATAAAGGGTAGCGACCAGTCCAACACCAAATCCCACAGTTAATAAGGCAACGAACTAACTGATGCTGGGAT
>JBFLWK010000050.1 GCA_040757695.1 Elusimicrobiota bacterium | reverse complement strand
TGACTTAACTATTCATAGGAATTGTTCAGGTTTCTTGTGCATCCCTGTTTTACAGGGTTATTCCATTTTTGTCAATGAACAATATGTTTCAACATTTATTAGCAAAAATTTGCCAAACTACAGTAAAATAATTAAAAACTTTAGTATCTTTTTTTTCTACTTGCTTTTTTTAAAAATATTTGTATACTAATTATTATAAGAAAACAAATATACTATGATTTTTTTGGATATTTTACATAATATGAATGCTGTGTGGCTTATTATAATAATTGCGGTTGGTTTGTGTCTTATCACAGTTTCAGTAGTTCTTTTATTGTTGGAAAAAGCTAAACGCCAAACAGTAGAAGATTTTTCTGAAAAAGACAAAACGATGATTATCGGGCTTGTTGAAGAACGAATAGACGAACTTACAGCAAAGTTTGACCTTTTCAGAGAAGATATGGATTCAGCTACTCAAACTGTATTCAACAAAATTACTACCAAAATTGAAGAACTAAAAGTGCTCCAGAGCCAGCCACGAAATCAGCCGGCAGAAAATGGAAAGATAGATGCGTTAATTCCGATTATTTCCAATCTTACTGAGCATACTGAAAGTATTTCCAAAAAATTAGATATTATCCATGAAAAATTGGAGCAGATAGAAGCACGGATTGATTTGGAAATGAAAAAAAATAATGGATAAAAAATTGGTTTCTTATATCGGGCTTGCAGTTGGTGTGATTTTAATACTATTTGGTGGTGGACTTTTATACTTAAAAGAAAAAAAAGTAAAAAAGGTAACTGCTATAACAACTCCTACAATACCGAAAGTTAAAAAAATAGAGGTTGTTATTTCAAGTCCACCAGCAATCGTGAAATCACAGCCACAGGTTGCCTCTGTATCGGCTACAACAACCCAACCAGCATCTTTAGCCCAAAAAAAATTAGCAAAAAAAACAAAAGTTGCCGTCCATTCTGCACCTTTCAAACCGCGTCTATCTGTAACGAGTTCAAACTTACCAAGAAGAAAAATCGCATTTCAGTACAGAAGTTCTAAACCTAAAAGTGTGTATCTTATTGGTGATTTTAATAATTGGAATCCAAAAGCAAACCCGATGAAACAAGGCAAAAATTATACATGGGAAACAATGCTTTTACTTCCACCAGGTGAATACAAATATGCTTTCCTGCTTGACGGTGCTAAACAGATAAATGACCCGAATAGTAAGAAAACAGTTCGTCTTAGATCCGGTAAAGCATCTATACTGGTCGTTAAGGAGAAATGAAACTACTGACGGTAGATATTGGTAATACAACAATAGATTTCGGGCTCTTTTCTGCCACAAAACTCGGCGGATCCGCCTCTGGCGGAGAAAATAAAAAACTGATAGCAAAAACAAAAATTCTGACAGCAAAATTCTCAAAAATTCCATTTGGTAATTATGATAATGCTATAATTATATCTGTTGTGCCTTGTATAACTTCTAAGATAAGCCGTCAGTTAAAAAACAAACCAATAATTGTTAACTATAAAAATATACCAATAAAAATAAAAGTAAAAAAACCTGAACAGGTTGGCGCAGATCGTCTTGTAAATGCTGTTGCAGTAAAAGAGATATACGGCTGTCCATCAGTAGTTATTGATTTAGGTACGGCTACGACACTTGATTTTGTTTCTGAAAAAGGTGAGTATTTAGGCGGTATAATAGCACCTGGGATAAAAATATCAGCCGAAGCACTTTTTGAGAAAACAGCAAAACTGCCACTGGTATCATTCCAAACGATAAAGCAGAATCTTGTAATTGGCAAAAATACAAAAGAAGCAATATTGTCAGGTATATTTTGGGAACATATCGGATTGATAAAGGAGGTGATAAAAAAAATTAAAAATGAAAAATTAAAAATGAAAAATTTGAAAGTGATTTTGACGGGCGGGTATGCAAAAACTTTCGCAAAACATTTTCCGAATTTTATAGTTGACGAAGATTTAACATTAAAAGGGCTTGAAATTGTTTTTGAAAAATTGCGAAGTTGCCCTGAAAATGCTCGTCAGTAATATCTAACAAATGTTATATAACATTTGTTAGATAAGGATGGGGGTGTTATGAGAAAAGCTTTTGCAGTATTTGTGGTTAGTTGTTTAGTTGCTGGTACTGCGTTTTCGGCTACACTTGATTTTGATGAACTTGTAAATAAACTTGAAAAAGAGTTCATAGAATCATTAGCAAATGACATCGGTTCTGTGCTTGCAGGGGGGATGTTCCATTCCGGAAGAACACTTCCAATATTACCTGGGATAGACCTCGGATTAATTACTGCAACTTCATTAGAACCATCGGCTGATGATGAAATTCTTAAAACCAGTATGGGTGATAAACTGTTCGGGTTACCATTTGTCCAATTATCAAAAGGGCTGCCCAAAAGTTTTGAACTTACACTACGCGGTTTTCCAGAAACACAGGGTGTTGAAATGCTCGGTGTTGGTGTTAAATATGGTATTATTGAGAAGGAACTGGCAGTTGTAAAAATGGGTCTTTCTGCAATGTATTCATATAATCAGTTAACATATGCAACATTCAAAGCAAACACAAATTCTGTTGCTGGAATTTTTTCGGTAAGTATTCCTGTAATAGAGCCGTATCTCGGTGTCGCAATGGATACCACAAAACTGGAGACAAAATTTGATCCAACTTATTTAACTAATTATTTCACTAATTTAGATCTACCTGTAAAAGGCAACCTCAGTGCTACCGGGACCGCCTTACGAGGTGTTCTTGGTTTGAATTTCTCATTGTTACCATTTACATATATCAATGTAGCAGGCACATATCTGATAGACCATTTTGGTATTGATTTTGGTTTAGGTGTAAATTTTTGATTTGATTTTTTTCTGAAACTTTTTTTACAGGATTGCATCTAAAAAATCACGGATATAGACATACATTAGGTCATAGGGTCGTAGGGTCAAAGACCCAACGACGCTGCGACGCAATAGACGCTAAGACGCAACGATGATTTATTCGTGACAATTTGTGATGTGTTATTCGTGAATAGCGAAAGGGGGTGATTGTTTATGAATATAAAGCCGCTTGGTGACAGAGTAATCGTCAAGCCAGCCGAGGAGAAAGAGGTAAAAAAAGGTGGGATAATAATTCCGGATACTGCAAAAGAGAAGCCGCAGGAAGGCGAAGTGATTGCTGTAGGTCCGGGCAAAGTTGACGAATCAGGCAAAAGGGTACCGATAGATGTTAAGGTAGGTGATAAAGTGCTGTTTAAGAAATATGGTGGTGAAGAGATAAAAATAGATGATGTTGAGTATAAAATTCTTGAACAGGATGATATTATCGCGATTATTGAAAAATAATGGAGGTGAATAAAAAATGGCAAAACAGTTAAAGTATTCTGATGAAGCGATGCGGGCAATAAAGACCGGTGTGGATAAACTTGCGGATGCAGTAAAAATAACACTCGGTCCTAAGGGTAGATATGTAGTGCTTGATAAAAAGTTCGGCTCACCGACGGTAACAAATGATGGTGTCACTATCGCAAAAGAGATTGAGCTTGAAGACCCGTTTGAGAATATGGGTGCGGAACTGGTGAAAGAAGTGGCATCTAAAACAAACGATGTAGCGGGCGATGGCACAACAACTGCAACGCTATTGGCACAGTCGGTAATCACAGAAGGGTTAAGGAATATTACTGCAGGTGCTAATGCGATTCACATCAAAAGAGGGATTGACAAAGCAGTTGAAGCCACTGTAAATTACATCAAAAAGGTTGCCAAAAAGATTCCGCAGGATAATCTTGAAAGAGCAAAAGACGAAATCGGACAGATTGCTACAATCTCTGCGAACAATAAGGAGATTGGTGACCTTATTGCGGATGCTATTCTCAAGGTTGGTAAAGATGGTGTAATAACAGTTGAAGAAGGCAAATCAGCTGAAACAACACTTGAGGTAGTAGAGGGGATGCAGTTTGACCGAGGCTGGATTTCGCCGTATTTTGTTACTGATGCAGAACGAATGGAAGCAGTTTTAGAAGATGCATATATTATCATTACTGATAAGAAACTATCTTCTATGCAAGACCTGCTGCCGCTTTTAGAAAAAATTGCACAGACTGGCAAGCAGTTTTTGATTATTGCGGAAGATATAGAAGGCGAAGCGTTAGCAACACTTGTTGTTAATAAACTGCGTGGCACACTTAAGTGTGCAGCTGTGAAAGCGCCCGGTTTTGGCGACCGCCGCAAAGAGATGTTGGAAGATATCGCAGTACTCACCAAAGGTCAGGTAGTTTCAGAAGAACTTGGCTTAAAACTGGAGAAGGTTGGGCTGGATATGCTCGGCTTGGCAAAACGAATCGTTGTAGATAAAGAAAACACAACACTCGTTGGTGGCGCTGGTGATAAAGCGGATATCAAAAAACGGGTTAACCAGATAAAAAAGCAGATTGAAGAGACAACCTCTGACTATGACAAAGAAAAACTGCAGGAACGACTTGCGAAACTGGTTGGCGGTGTAGCGGTAATCAATGTTGGTGCATCAACTGAAACGGAAATGAAGAGCAAAAAATTCAAAGTTGAGGATGCGATGCATGCAACCCGCGCAGCAGTTGAAGAGGGTATTGTGCCTGGTGGCGGTGTAGTTTTACTTCGGGCGATTCCGGATATTGAAAAACTTGAAGGCATTGATGCTGATGAGCAAACCGGGATAAATATTGTCAAACGAACACTTGAAGACCCGCTCAGACAGATTGCTGAAAATGCGGGTTCTGAAGGTTCGGTTGTGGTTGAACGAGTTCGGAAGGACTCTAATGTTAATTTCGGGTTCAATGCTGAAACCGGCGAGTTTGTGGATATGCTGAAAGCCGGTATCATTGACCCGGCAAAAGTTACACGGTATGCAATTCAGAATGCTGCATCAATTGCTGGACTGCTTTTAACAACGGAATGTCTTATCACTGATATTCCTGAAAAAGAAAAAACACCAATGATGCCGCCGGGTGGTATGGGTGGTGGAATGTATTAGAGACAATTAAAAATTGAAAATTAAAAATGAAAAATTATTGATAGTATTTTAATTTTTAATTGATGTTAAAAAGTAGTAGAAGTAGTCGGCATTTAAGTGCCGACTACTTTTTTGTTGCTTTTTTTTAATAATTTAGTATAATTCCAATTATGAAAATACTAATTGTTGATAAAAGAACACTGATTCGCAGCGCTCTTGTATCACTATTAGAACAGATAAAAAAAATATCTATAGTTGGCCAGACAGACAATATTGACGAATGTTTAGTATTATGTAAAAAATTTTCACCGGATATTGTTATTGTCGGCGATGTAGAGTCATCAATCCTTACAGAGAATATTACACAATTAGTTAAGCGAAGATTTGCATCAATGAAGGTTTTGATTATAAGTTCAGAAGAACGAGATATGCTTCTGGATGATTTCACTTCTGGCGCTGATGGTTATATTTCTAACAAGTGGACAACAACTGAATTAAAAAACGCACTTGGCTATTTCCAGAAGGAAGGTGTGCTTATTCCAAGAAAAATGGCGGTTCGGCTTGTGAAAGAACTAAAAGAAAAAAGCATATTTCCTAAACCAGTTTTTACACCAATGGAGAAATCAATCCTTAAATTATTAGCACAAGGCAAACTGAATAAAGAGATTGCATCTATATTAGGTAAAAACGAAAAAATAATAAAAAATTATCTGCATATTATTTATATCAAACTTGGTGTTAGCCGTCGGGCGGAAGCGATTGCCAGAATTTTTGCAAGACCAAAAGACATATAACCAACAACCTGCCATATGTCATCTGACTAAAAACAACTTGCCAAAACTGTAAAAATACTTTATACTTATATTGGATGCGAAAAAGGCAAACCTGTTAAATGCAGGTTAAAGGTAAAAATAAAAGGTTAAAAAGATGTCTAATTTTTATTTTAACCTTTGACCTTTAACCTTTAACTTGCAGTTTCCTGGGGCGCAAAGCTGCGGAACCTTTTGTTATGTAGCCACCGAATTTATTCGGTGGTGAGCAAAGCGAAAAGTTGGTCAAGCTGCCGCAAAAAAGGCAGGTTAACGGTATAAATAAAAGGTTAAAGGTTAAATGTATAAATCAAAATTAAAACAAATTATTTTAACCTTAAACCTTTAACTTTTAACCTGAAGTCAATTTAACCTTTAACTTGCCATAATCAAAGGTTAGCCGAGTTGCCGAAAATCACGAATACGCTCACAAATAAAATCAAACATCACGAATAAAATACGAATAACGACAATATGTCATTCGTAAAAATTCGTGATAACATTTGTGATATATTATTCGGGCTTTAGGTAATTCGGTTTTTTATTCGGAAATGAAAGACGAAAAAAATAATAACTATAATACCGAACAAAACCGAACAAATGTTCGGAAATGCAAAACCGAACAAATGTTCGGAAATGCAAAACCGAACAAATGTTCGGCTTTAGAACAGCTTTTCTGTTTGATAGAAGAAGGTATTAAATTAAACCCCGAAGAATACAAAATATCATTTACAAAATTTATTCTTACAGGTTTTTTGATTTTAGTATCTGTAAAAACTATTTTTGCTATTTCTGCAATTTTATCGCCAAACAGACCTGCATACAGTTATCAATATATTCCGATATACGGAACCGCATCAGAGAATACAAAAAAAGTTGAGATACAAATTTGTCAAGTTGAATCCAAAACATACTGGAACGGGCAGTGCTGGGTTTCAACTCCAAAATGGCTAGTATGTACAGGGACTTCGTCTTGGACTTACAATCTAGCAACCTATTTTTCGGATAATCTGACATATAATATAAAATCACAGGCGACGGATGCTTCAGGTAATATAGAACCTGCCTCTGACGGTATCACATTCATAATTGACACACGACCGCCTTACTCATATCTCACACTTCCCGATTATAGCAATAAAACATACTCGGATATTCCAAAAATTTATGGACAGGCAGGTGATTCCAAATCCGGTGTTGCATTTGTTCGGGTTCGCCTTAGAGATTTAACCGATGGAACTTATTGGAATGGCAACAGTTGGGATACAGACGAGATATGGCTTAAAGCAGATGGGACAGATTCGTTTTCAGTTCCAGTTTCTGTCTGGATAATTAATCATCAATATAACGCGATTGCACAGGCAGTTGATTTTGCACAACTTGAAGAAGGACTAAATTCAGGTTGTAATTTTTATATTGACTCCGCATTAAATCTATCAGTAAAATCATCAAAAACGGTCTATAATTATGGAGAACAAATTGAGATTAAGATTGAGATTGAGAACCCAACAAATTCAACCCAGATTTTAGAACTGCTATCGTCGCCATTTTATGATTTTATGATTGATTCATCCTACAGATATAGTGATGGTGCGACATTTCTGCCGGTAAAAACTGCATTCTGTTTTCAACCTGGCAAAACGGTATATTCAGAAAAAATTGATAATATATTGCCAATTGGAAAACATAATTTAACCGCAGAGCTTAAATCGCTAAATCTAACTACAAAATCCAGTTTTGAAATTATTTCAGATACTGTATCACCAGCCATATCACATCAGCCAGTTGCAGATGGTCAGTATAAACATTTTTCAATCCCGGTCAGTGCTAAAATTATTGATAATTCTCGTATTTCAACAGTAGTACTCCATTCCGGGAATACTTCATGGCAGATGACGAAAATAACCGGGGAAAACATATGGGCTGGTATGATACCTGCTGAATATAATAATTCATCTTCAGTTTCTTATTATATTGAAGCGGTTGATATTTCAGGCAACAAAACTATAACAGATACCAAAACAATTACAACAATAGATGTGCCACTTGTAGAACCTAAAGATATTATTGTAACACCGATACAAGATAACAAATATGAAATCAAGATAACCAATTTTGCTGCCAAAGATGCAGTATTTTATCGGGTTTATTACGACCGAGGGAATGGTGTGATTGATTATTCAACACCAATAGGAACGATTGATGAACTAAAAAAAACGGTAATAACACCAACACTTGAACCAGCAACCAACTACGAACTCGCAATAGTTCCACAGAGACAAATTGATACGAGTGTGGCAGAACCTACTAACAGCGATATCGCTACATCTGTATCCAATAACCAGATTATTCTATTTATAGAAGGTATAAATGATCCCGTTTCTACTACTACGGCAAATGTCCCGATAACACTTATTTTTTCCGGTTTAGATGGGAATGATGCAGAAGTGTTAACAGATAGCGAAATTATTACACAGTTTATCACATTTCAATTCGTAGATATAATCCCGGTTTCACAGCCACTCTCGCTTATGCCTAAACAATCTGTATCTACATCAGATACTGCATCTGAACTAATCCCGGTAACAATAAGTTATATTGACGCCAATAATGATGGCTATCTTGATGGCACAAATATAAAAGAAACAACACTTGTTATTATGAAATATGACGAAGTTGCAAGAAAATGGGTTGGCGGATTTGAGACAACTATAGATACTGAACGAAATTTTTGTTCCGCATATGTTGACCGAGTCGGTATATATGCAGTTTTTTCAGTCCTACAGATTTATCCTGCGCCAATTAGTAATTTAACAGGCACAGCAGTTGATAAATACAAGGCAAAAATTGAATGGTCACATTCTAACTCGGTTTCATCAAACCAGTATAATATCTATTATCAGAATGGACACTATTATGAAAAAAATTATACCGCAAAATATCGTATCTACTGGGATAAAGGTATCGGTATGATTGATTATTTACATCCGCTTGTTGAGTTAGAAGGTTCTCAAACCCAATGGATTTCCCAGCCACTCTCAATCGGGCTTTACAAATTTGCAGTTCGGGTGGTTGATATAGAAGGTACAGAAGAACAAAATACAAATTATATCACTGTAAATATCGGGATGTCTGGCACTGCTTCTGCTAATATAAGAATCCCTAAAGATGGTCAACGGCTTCGCGGGAATGCAGTCACTATTATCGCAGATGTTTCCGCAGATACAACAGGTGTTCTGTTCCAGTATAAAGTGACAGAGAAACAGAGTGACGGAGCAACGGAGAAATGGATTGATATAACATCTATTGATACAAAATCGCCATATGCGGTATACTGGAATCTTTCAGGTTTAGCAAATAGCGAGTATAAACTTCGGGCAGTTGCGTTTGATTTGTTAGAACTTGCTCAGCCTAATCCGTCAGAAATTACCGTTTATATTGACGATACTAACTGGGATATCTCGGAAGATGGGAATCCATCGGTTGACCCGAATACTACTCACCGAAAACAAGAAAAAATTAGTGA
This sequence comes from Elusimicrobiota bacterium, assembly GCA_040757695.1. Taxonomy (NCBI): domain Bacteria; kingdom Pseudomonadati; phylum Elusimicrobiota; species Elusimicrobiota bacterium. Next base: position 7,518 of record JBFLWK010000050.1, on the reverse strand, counting down.
ATCAACCGAAACAATTGTGATGATTGCTGATGGAACAAGCGCTATTGTTCCTGAAGGTACGGTAGAAAAAGAGACGGTTTTAGAAATAAAAACTATTACACAACAAAGTTTGCCTCTTCCAACAGATTCTTCGCTTGAAGCTATAGATGTATTCCGTGAATATAATTTTAGCAACGGCAAATCCGAGTTTGAAAAAGAGATTACTATCTCGCTTCCTTATCCTGACGATAATAATGATGGGATTGTTGATGGAACTACTCTAAAATCAGACATACTTGAGATTTATTATCTGGATGAAAAAAATAATGAATGGAAAAAAGCGAATAACCGTTTAGATTTAGGCGATGCCACAAATCCAGGTCAAAACAATAGCAGCGAAAATGCAAAAAATGACAGAACAGATAACCCAACCAATAAACACACAAATACTGTAGGATACCCCTTAAGGGGTATCCTACAAGCTGGACAGGGTGATCTAGGCCAAAAAGTCATTTCTGCAAAAGTGAACCATTTCACAAAATTTGGTATATTTGCCAAAACACCAAGAGACTTCTTGACTGACAGCCAAATTTCTGTTTATCCAAACCCATTCAAGCCGTCAAAAGGGGGGGATACCGAAATAACTTTTGATGGGCTTACCGAGAATGTCAGAATAAAAATATACACAATTGCAGGACGGCTTGCGGATGAGTTTGAAACAACAACAGATGGAAGTTGTAACTGGAAACCCGAACTGGCATCCGGCGTGTATATATATTACATAGAAGATAAAAATGGTAAAGGTAAAGCTAAAGGCAAACTGGCGATAATACGATGAAAAAATCAGATTGGAGATTGGAGAGTGGAGAGTGGAGATTAGAGATGAAAGATAAGAGAAACAAGATGGGAGATAGGAAATGTGGGATAGGAGTGACATTCTATCTGCCATCTGCTATCTGCTATCTCCTATTCGTCTTTATTATCTCATATCTACTATCTCCTATCTGCCTTTCTGCTGTTGGTGCTACTTCGTCTGAATTTCTTTTACTACCAAAAGGTGCAAGGGCAGCCGCTATGTCAGGCAGTTTGGCATCTGTTGATGATGGTTCAAACAGCATCTTCTATAACCCCGCTGCGATTGGATTACAAAGACAACAAAATATCTGTTTGTCACACAGTGAATGGCTTGAAGATATTAACTTTGAAAATATCGCGTATTCAATGCCATTAACGAAAAAGATTGCGGTTGGTTTTGGAATAGAATATCTTGGCATATCAGAAATAGAAGGTAAAGAAAACCAAACATCTCCAACCAGCCAGTTTAATGCGTCTGATTTGGCGATTGATTTAGGTGTTTCCTGTAGTATTAACAAAAAAATTGCTGTGGGCTTATCTACAAAATATATTGAACAAAAAATAGATACAGAAAAATCATATTCAGTCTCGTTAGATATCGGTGGAATATATACCAAAAAAATCAATTCATACAGAATTGTATCAATCGGAATTTCAGTTGAGAATATACCAGCAAAAGAACCAGAATTTATTGATGAAGTTGAAAACCTACCAACCAAACTTGTTACCGGTGTCTCATATAAACCACTTGATGAAATACTGCTGTTATCAACGGATTTAACTCTGATGAAAAACTCAAAACCTGCTGCCAATTTTGGAACTGAAGTTTTTATTTATGATATATTATCCATTCGTGCTGGTTACAAACTTGATACATCGTTTGAACGATTAGCCCGGATTACTTTCGGCACCGGACTTGTCCTGGGCTCGTTATCGGTTGATTACGCCTACTTACCGTTTGAACCTCTTACAGATACACACATATTTTCATTATCTTTTAAGTTTGATTAAGTTTCAGTAGAGACAATTCACTCCGCCACTACATGCAAGGGCGGGGCTCATGAATTGTCTCTACTCCCAATTGAGGATACAAAATGAAAAATTTATCGGATTTTTTTGCACTACTTATTTTTATAGGAATTAGCGCATTTACACTTTTTATAATAATACAGAACAATGAATTAAAAAAAATACTGTTGAGGGATAAAAAAGAACCACAGACAAACGCAGAATTTGACTTATATAAACAGAAAAGTAAACCCAACCCCATGCTAACGCATGTTGCGGTGACTACTAAAGTGGCGCATTCTGGCATGGGGCAGGGTAAACAATTTAAAGATACAGATATAGCAAAACTGTTTTCAGAAAAAGAATCGCTTCTCAACGAAAAAGATAAACAACTTCAAGAAAAGGAAACTGTACTTAAAAATAAGGAAAAAGAATTATTCCGTAAGGAAGAGGAACTGAAAAAATATGAACAAAAACTCAAAGAAACATATTAAGAATTGTTTATTGTTATATGCTCTATGCTCTATGCTATTAGTAACCAACGATGTTTATGCACAAGCATATCTGCAGAACTCAAATGAATTTATTAAGGTTGTCTGTAATAAATCTACTTCTAAGTTCTGGCTTTATACAACTGGTGGGAATCCGGAAATTAGTTCTGATGATAACAAAAAATTATTATATCATGCCGAAGGAGGTGGAGAAACATCTTATACAACGATTAAAATTGATGATAAGAATTGGGTTTTTGGCGAAGGCAGAAATAATTCAAATACGGTTATTGAAGATGGAAATTCAATAGTATCTTCTTGGGTAGGAAGCGATAAAATAAAAGTAGAACAGAGAATTTTTATTGTCAAAGGTCCTACAACTAATAATTCCGATACATTAAAAATTGAATATACAATAACCAATCTTAGCATTGAACCTCATAAAGTAGGACTTCGTATTTTGCTGGATACATATCTTGGAAATAACGATGGTGCACCATTTAGTGTTCCAGGGCTGGGTAGTGTTACCACAGATACAGCACTTACAAGTGACCGGATACCTGATTACTGGTATGTGTTTGATAACCTATCTGAACCGACTGTTAGTGCGATGGGTATGCTGCATCTTCTTGGTTACATTGAACCTGATAAAGTAGTATTTTCAAACTGGCGAAGATTATTTGATTCAATGTGGGATATTAATCTTAAATCAGGAAGAATATTTAGAGTTTTTCTTGGTGGTTTAGACAGCGCCTGTGCTATTTACTGGAACCCTGTAGTTTTTAATCCCGGTCAAGTAAAAAAATATGGTATCACATATGGTATATACAAACCAACAATTAAACTCGGAGATGCTATCAATGTCGCTATAGGATGTCCTGAGCGAGTCAGAGAAAATATGCCTTTCACTGTCTGTTGTGATATTGAAAACAAATCCGGTGAATATCCGCTTGATTCAGTTGAAATTACGCTGGTCTTACCTGAAGGTGTGTCATTGGCTGACACAGAAACCGATTCGTTAAAAAAAGTAATTACAAGATTAAGCCCTAAAGAAATTACAAAGGCATTTTGGAATCTTCGTTTAAAAGGAACAAATTTAGAAAAAGCAGTATTTTCAGTTAAGGTTAATGGCAAAATTCAGCAGGATAATTTTTCAGTTAAAGTTCAAAGTTCTACTCCTAATGTAGAAATACCGCCACTAATATCCGATAACTTCTCTATCAAAAGTCCTGAATCAATAATTCCGGAGAAAATTCTACTGCCACAAAAAACGGAAAACGCGTGTATTGAAAAAGTCACAAAAGAAGTCATTCTGAGCGAAGCGAAGAATCTCTTGCCGACGAAAAGCGAGATGCTTCACTGCGTTCAGCATGAGAAAACAAAGATTTCTCAACAAGCTCAAATCAAAAAAATATCTGTAGATAAAGAAATTTCTGTAATACCTACTATAGAATCAGAAAAATTTAAAAGTATCAATAACAATATCGTACATTTAACGAAAAAAGTAGAAGAAATAAACTCAAATATAGACAAACTAAATTCAAAATTAGAAAAAATAAAGATACGCCGAAATTTATGTCAAAAATTCTAAAATTATTCCGTAGAATCCTGATATGTCTTATACCGCTCCAGATTATATTTCCTACCAGACTACTGGTGGGTGCTACACAGAAGAAAGTTATATCTGTGGCTATGTTTGAAAATGTTGCCGGGAATAAAGAATATGACTGGCTTGGAACTGGCTTTGCTGAAACGATAACAACAAAACTTGTCAATATTGAGTCACTGATTGTAGTGGAAAGAGTTTATCTTTTAGAAATTCTTAAAGAACAGAAACTACAGTTATCAGGGCTTACAGACGACAAAACAGCGGTTAAAGTTGGTAAATTGCTCGCAGCACAATACATAGTTGTTGGTAGTTTTCAGGAAATAGCTGGGAATCTTAAAATAGTTGCTCGTGTTGTAAGCGTTGAAACAGCGCAGGTAGAAAGTTCTGTAACGGTTGAAGGCGAATTTAATGCTCTGTTTGAGCTCCAGCAACAACTCGCACTTGAACTTGCCAGACTTATTGAGACACCGGTATCTGATGCTGCAAAACTGGCGATAATAAAACCGCCTGCAAAAAACCTGCCTGCATATGAGTGGTTTGCCAAAGGAAAGATGTATCATTATGAAAAATTCCTGCTGGATGAAGCAGTAAGGTGTTATAAGAAAGCAATAAAAATAGATCGGGATTATGCAGATGCTTACCTTGAATTGGGTAATGTTCTGCAAACTAAAACTTTCTATACCAAAGCACTTGAATCATATAAAAACGCACTATTACTTTATGAAATAAAAAACGATAAACGGAATCTCTGGCGAGTATTCCAAAATATCGGTGTTGTTTATTATTATTCTGGAGATTACCAAAAAGCACTTGAGTATTATAATAACGCGCTTGAAATAGGAGAGCAACTTGGGAATCAGCCCGGGATTGCTAATACCCACAATAATATCGGGCTTATTTATTACAATCTCGGCAACTATAAAAAAGCACTTGAATGTTATAATAAGGCACTTGAAATAAATAAAAAATATGAAAACAAAAAAGCTATTGCTGAAACCTATATTAACATCAGCGCTGTTTATGATTCACTGGGTGATTATGATAATGCGTTTGAGTATTGCAATAAAGCATTTGAAATAAGTGAAAAACTCGCTGACCGTCATGGGATTGCTGCTGCATATAATTTATTCGGCAATATTTATTTCTCACAGCAGGATAATAATAAATCACTTGAATACTTTAAAAAAGCACTTGAACTGAATGAAGAACTCGGACTTAAACTGAAAATTGTTGATAGTTATATCAATATAGGTGTTGTGTATTACTCAATTAAAAAATTTGATAACGCACTTGAATATTTTGAAAAAGCGTTTCAACTTGCAATGCAGCTTAATAATAAACTGAATATCGCCAGAGTATATAATAATATCGGACTTGTTTATTTTGCGCGTTACAACTATGATAAAGCACTCAAATACTATAATAAATCGCTTGATGTAAAACTACAACTCGGCGATATGGCAGGTGCAGGAGTTGTAATGTATAATATCTCATTGATTTATGAATACAAAAACGACTACAATACTGCAGTTAAGTATATGGAAAAGGCAGTCGGAGCCTTTGAAAAAATAAATTACTATATGCTTGAAAAATCTACCAATGAGTTAGGTCGCCTGCGGCGACTGACATTTTAATTTAACCACTGAAGCACGGAATCACGGAATAATGTCATTCCCGTGAAACCTGTCCTCGTGCAAACGGGGAACGGGAATCTATTCGTGTTTCAGCGTTTCAGTGGTTATTATTGAAATTCCTGTACAACAAGTTAATAGGACGCAGATTTTCGCAGTTAGTTCTTTATGTTTATAATCTTTGTAATCTGCGTACATCTGCGTCCAAAAAAGGGAATTCCTATACATTTAGATTAAAAGAACTACGCAAAAAAGTATGATAAAAACCAAACAAATTTATTTATTCTTTTTTCTCTATGTCTCTGTGTTCTCTGTGGTTATGCAGTTTTCTTATGCCTATCAACAAAAAAAAGCTGTTGCAATTGCTAATTTTGAGAATTTGAGCAAATCTCAAGAGTATGACTGGATAGGTACGGGTTTTGTAGAAACACTTACATCAAAATTAGTATATGTGAATTCAGTGCGAGTCGTTGAAAGAAGTCAGATAAAAGAAATTATTAACGAACAAAAACTGCAGATGTCCGGCGCAGTAGACCAGGATACAATTGTTAAATGTGGATTTCTGGAGATAGAATATATGATTGTCGGCAGTTATCAAAAATCAGGCAATAATCTAAAGGTGATTGCAAGAATTATAGATATTAAAAACTCAAAAGGCGAAAAGTCAGTTGAGGTTGAAGGTAGATTTAACGATTTATTTGCTATTCAGAATGAACTTATTATTAAAATTAGTCATGCAATTGGTACATCTGTATCAGAAAGAGAAAGAATAAAAATTGCTGTATCACCTACTAAAAATCTGATTATTTATGAGTGGTATACAAAAGGTGTGAATTGCTATGATAAAAATGAATACGACAAATCATTAGAATATTATGAAAAAGCATTAAAACTAAGCGAAGTAGAAAAAGACGAAAAAATAAAACCTGCAATTTTTAACGGTATAGCTAACATTTATGCTGAAACCAGTAATTATGAAAATGCAATAGAATTTTACAACAAAAGTTTAACAATATATGAAAAAATCAAAAATGAATCAGACATAGCAACAACCTATTTTAACATTGGCTGTATATACAAAAACCAGAACGATTATAATAACGCATTTGTTTGTTTTAATAAAGGATTGAAATTGGCGGAAAGAGTGAGGGATGAAAAATTGATGGCAGAATTATATGTGATGCTTGGAAATATTTACAGGGCGAGAAATAATTATACACAGGCAATAAAGTGTTGTGAAGAAGCTCTGAAAGTAATTGAAAAACTTACAGTGTTGGGTGATTTACAAACTAAAAGTGTTTGCTATGCTATTATAGGTGATATCCATATGGCTAGTGGCAAGAATAAAGAAGCGATTAATTACTACAACAAAAGTTTGGACATAATTGAAACCGGCAGCGAAATTAAAGATAAACAGTTAATGGCTTTAATTTTATATAATATGACTGTTCTTTATGGAAAACAAGCAGAGTATAGAATTGCTCTGTACTTTGCAAATAAGGCACTGGCTGCTTATCAAAAAATAGGTGATGAAACAAGTATTCAAGAAACACAATTATTGGTGAAACAACTAACCACAGAACTGGAGAAAAAAGAAAAATGATTATTTACGAACATGTATTGTAGGGAATATGCATACCTGTTCTCTACAATAATTTGGGGCAGGAGGATTTTTATGGGTATTATTACAAAAAGAAAAAAGGTTTTAGTTGACTTTGGGTTGCAGTTCCGCTATATTGGTGTTGCTGTTGTTGTCTGTTTGATTTCAATTTTTGCCGGCTGGTATTCCTGTTATACAGTTATGTATGAAAAACTTCTGCCGGCGTTCAGTTTAAGTATTATTGAAACAACACAAAAAACGGTTTACAGAAACCTATATATTACCGTTGGTATTTTGTTGCCGCTGGTTATAATTTTATTTTTATTTTTTACACATCGGCTTGCC
>JBFLWK010000049.1 GCA_040757695.1 Elusimicrobiota bacterium | reverse complement strand
ATATTGTAGACGGTATAAACAAAATAGTTAAAAAATTAAAAAATTGAAAAATTAAAATGTTAAAAATGAAAAAACTCCGCTGGCACTTAACCACTTATCCACTTAACCACTTATCCACTGCCTCTAAAGGTTTCGGGCTTGTAGAGTTGATGTTAGCAATAGCGATGATTACTGGTATTATAGTAGGAATCTTCGCAATGCTCCAATATGGTGTTATCGCATCGGTTAAAGCCCGGGAGCAAATGTCGGCAGGACGGCTGGCACAACTCATCTTTACGAAATTGAAAGCGATTGATTTCTATTTTCTTTTTGATTACGACTCCGATTTGTCAAACTACGGTTTGTCCGGAACATATGGTCCTGAAACATCCCAATCTGCCACATACCAGTATCTTGCCGTCCTTAATCAGATAAAAGCAACCGTAAAAACTGCAGGTTTTGATAAATTTACGATTGAAAATACTTTTATGAGAAGGGACTCTTCCGACGCAAACGGGAACGGACTGACAACCGATTTAATCAATTTTATAGATACTAATACAGATTTGAAAGACGATTATTTATCTTCTGTTCTTTACTATGACAAAAACGGAGATGGCGATTACTACGACAGTTATGTCTCTACCGTAACGAACCGCAAAATTTCTGAACAACCGGATACACATCTTAAATATGTAACACTCAAACTTTACAAAAAAGAGGATTTAATTCATCAGGAATCGCAACTTATTTCATATGAACTGTTCACCGGAATAGAATCGCAGGCGTCTGATGCGGCGCTTAAATTATTCGTAACACAACCGGCGAACGCTACATATCTGTATAATCTTGACATCTCGGAAAGACAGTATGCTTTCAATCTTTCAATAACGAAATCCTACCCGGAAGATGTCGTCGCTTATCGTGCCGATTTAACAAATCCTATCCGTCTGTGGGGCGAAACCGAGCCCAATGCGCTGGTTCATTTTTATATTAATACGCCTGTAACAGAACTTGATAGCGTAACCTCAAGTATAGCCGGTGAATTTGATTTCCAATCAAACGCCGTAACGAACGCGTTAACGGAGGGCGAAAATACGATTCTTGCAATGGCAACAAGGGACAATATGTATTCGCCATATGCGCCGCGAGATGTCATTCTTGACTTAAAGCCGCCGGTAATTTCTTCGCAGGCGCCGACCGACACCGTCTACGACAAAATGCCATGGGTCGGTTCCTATCTTTATGATACAATTCTTACAACAGGTGTTCCGTCGGGCATCTGTCAGGATGTTATATGCATAAAAATAAATGACGCTGAAGTTACACATCATTACGATTCCTCAACTGGAGAACTTTACTGGGATTATTCCGCCGAATTGTCAACCGGCGTGATATATTCGGTACAAATTGAGACAGGCGATAACGCCTATTACAAAACGATGTCGTCATGGACATTTACAGTTGACATCCAGGACCCGGACAATTCGGCTCCTGCGGTATCCCAAAAAAGCCCCTGCGGTACCTGCGGTGAACCGTTGCCGGCAATTATGTGCAAGGTGCTGGACAATCAATCTGGCATAGACCCGTCTTCAATCATCTGTAAAGTGGACAGTGAAGTTGTATCGCATACATACAATTCCGCAACCCATTTCGTTTCGTGGTCACCTGCCTCCGCTTTTGAAAACGGGACTTATCATACCGTTGAAATAACGGTCAGCCACTGGGCAAATACCCCTGCGGATAAGAAAACAACCACTGAAAGTTGGGGGTTTAATGTGAGTTATTAATAACTGCAATTAAAAATGAAAAAACTATTCCCTGTTCCCTGTTCTCTGTTCCCTGCCTCTAAAGGGCTTACCCTCATAGAGTTGATGATATATGTGGCGGTATTCGGAATAATTACAATACCGCTTACCACTTTTTTCGTAAAATCGCTCAAAAGCGTCTACGAGTCGCAGAGAAAAACGGAATCCCAGGAGGCGGTTCGTGTGGTTCTTATTGAGATTGAAAAAGATATGGGAGAAGCGAACCAGATTATTGCTTCGTCTTCTACTGCAATTGATTTTATCGCAGATTATACGAAACATCCAAATTACGATTTTTACGGTGATACTGATGGTGACGGGATTGTAAATATACAGGATCCCGACGATGATAATGATGCTTCACTAATCCAGCCACCGACCTCACAGTGGAAAATCGGCTACGACTTGGACGATGACGATGACGACAACGACGGCAACCCGGATGTTAAAATTAGATTTTATCTTGATGCTGCCGCAAAAAAAATTTACAAAGATGCATCTTACAACGGAGCGGCATGGGGGAACAACATTAAAGAATTAGCCACCAACATTTCCAGTTTCACTCTGACATATATCGGCGCCAAAAGAAACGACCTCGGCAGATACATAGACCTCGGTAACGACGGGACAAGCGGCACCGCAGATACCGGGGAAAACGACGGAATAATCTCCGCTACCGAAATAGATATGGTTCAACCGTCAACAGGTCACGGGAACAGGAACGGGCGGCTGGATACCGACAATGAAATGAAATATATCAATTCAATCGGGATTTATATTGAAATGGACAAAAATACCGACGGAACCGCGGATTATAAAATTGAGACGGAGATTCTGCCGCCACTTCTATCGTTAAAAAAAAGGGTTACACCGCATTAAAAAGGCAATTAAAAATGAAAAAACTGTTCCCTATTCCCTATTCCCTGTTCCCTGCATCTAATGGTCAAACAATGGTAATAGTTCTGGTTTTGATGCTTTTTCTTTTTCCGATTGCTGCATCATTTTTATATGTCTCGGTAACGGAAATGATACATACGAGAATGGAACGAAGGTTTAAAACGGCTACCGCTTTAGCCAATAATGTTTTGGTGGATTTGATGAGACAATTCTCGCAGAGTTATTATGTAGGGCATTACGACAGCGATTCGCTTGCCAGAAACGAAATGTTTTATGAGGTTGGATTTTCAACGGTTACGATTTTTGCGGATGCCGTAGACCATTATCTTTATATCCAGGCAACCGGAAAATACGGCAAAGATGTCGACAACCCGCTTTCCGATAAAAAACTGTATGCGGTAATTCAATTTTATTCTGATATAACAAATTATAATTTCTGGTGCAATACCGCACAATCCTGGGGTAGCGGAGTAACGGAATCCGGAACTGACAGAGTAAAAGGAAATGTATCATTAGGCGGGAATTGTACTTTCAACGGCGATTTTATATGCGAAGGTAATATGAGCGGCAATTCTACAAATAGAATCCGAAATAATCTTTATTGCACCGGTTCATTCGGGAGCGTTACCGTAGACGGCAACAAGTACAATTTTGTACCGGAAGCATCATGGCCGTCAATTGATGTATCCTACTACGATAATTATTACAATTTCAAAAGCACCTGGACACGGACGATACAGTTTTCAAGCGACGGCACTTTCACCGTTACAGGCGCTACCGCACCAATAACGATACCTTCCGGCGGTTGTATCATTTTCGGAAAGAATTGTAATATCAACATATCGGCAAGCACGGTAAAAGGTAGAGTAACCGTTGTCGCTTCGGGAACGCAGGGCTCCACCACGCAGGGAAATATCCGGCTTAACGGCAATCTGAATTACGCTAATGGTACGAATAACGCATCCGATAGCGACTCCATCGCACTTTTAGCACATAATTATATTTACTTCAACAAAACCGGTTCCGCACATTATGTTCACGGTGCGACATTTTCGCAATACCGCTCGGTAAAAAACGGTTCGTCGCCAGCCAGTAAAAAAGCGCTTTATTTTTACGGCACCATGATAGTCAATCAAAGCGTTTCTCTTTCCGGAGGTTACAATCCCAGATATTACATTTTTGATACAGAATTAAATAAATACTCGCCTCCGGGTCTACCCGAACGACCATACCTTGTTACCTGGCATATGAAATAAGCACTTGACCCCGCCACCTATTTTTTATATAATGATACAAAAAGCAACCACAGATGGACACAGATAAACACTGAAAAAACTTAGAATTTAGGATTAAAATCTGTGGTTCCGAAGTTTGCTTGACAATCCCGTAACAAAAAGTAAAATATATGTTATGGTACCAACCAGAAACCAAGCACAGTTTGTTCATCTGCATAACCATACCGAATACTCGTTGTTAGATGGTGCTTGCCGAATCCTTGATGACCGCGGGAATCCTGCAACACTATTAAAAACAATGGCAGGTTATGGTCTTCCTGCAATGGCGATCACAGACCACGGGAATATGTATGGTGTGATTGAGTTTTACAACGGCTGTTTAAAATCAGGAATGAAACCGATTATCGGGCTGGAAGCATATATTGCTGAAAAATCACACAAAAACAGAGTTCACGGTGAAAAAAATTATCATCTTACTATTTTGGTAAAAAACGAAACTGGCTACAAGAATCTTACAAAACTGTCCTCTATTTCATATCTTGATGGGTTCTACTACAAGCCAAGAATAGATAAAGAACTTTTACAAAAATACTCAGATGGACTTATTGTTCTTTCAGGATGTCTGCATGGTGAAATATCTGAACTGATACTCGCCAATAAACTTGATGACGCAAAAAAAACTGCCGATTTTTATAAACAGGTTTTGAAAGACGATTTTTATCTGGAGTTGATGGAGAATGGTATCCCGGAACAAAAATTAGTGAATACCAAACTGCTTGAATTTGCTAACGAGCTTAATATCCAGGTTGTCGCTACAAACGACTGTCATTATCTCAAAAAAGAGGATGCAGAAGCACACGAGGTTTTGATTTGTATCGGTACTGCATCAACACTTGCCGACCCAGACCATCTGAAGTTTGTAACTGACCAGTTTTATTACAAATCGCCTGACGAGATGATTAGCACATTTAATAGTATTCCTGAAGCAATCAAAAACACACTGGTAATTTCTGAAAAATGTAATCTTCAACTTTCGTTTGATAAATTGTATCTGCCTGAATATAGGGTTGAAACAGGTTATACGCTTGATTCTTATCTACGCAAACTTTGTGAAGCAGGTCTTAAAAAACGGTATCCTAAAATAACTGCTGAAATAAAACAACGGCTGGAACACGAATTAAAAATTATCTATGATGCAGGTTATTCCGGCTATTTTTTGATTGTCTGGGATTTTATCCAGTTTGCTAAAAATCAAGCTATCCCGGTTGGACCCGGTAGAGGTTCCGGTGCCGGCTCTATTGTTTCGTATCTTTTAGGGATTACTGATGTTGACCCGCTGGAATACGGGCTGCTGTTTGAACGGTTCCTGAACCCAGCACGGTTGACAATGCCTGATTTGGATATTGATTTCTCAGACGAAGGTCGTGCTGAAGTAATAAATTATGTTAGAAATAAATATGGCGTAGACAAAGTAGTCCAAATAATAACTTTTGGCTCTATGCTCGCTAAACAAGTGATTCGGGATGTTGGTAGAGTACTCTCAATCCCGTTAACAGAGGTGAATAAAATAGCAGGACTTATACCAAAAACGCTCGGGATAACACTTACGCAGGCGCTTTCGCTTGTTTCTGAATTAAAATCGTTTTATAACTCCGATACAAGAATAAAAAAACTTGTTGATATATCACTAAAACTTGAAGGGTTAAAACGGCATTCAGGTGTTCATGCGGCTGGGATTGTTATTACCAAAGATGAAGCAACAAATTATCTGCCATTAGCCAAAACATCCGATGGTGTTGTAACAACCCAGTTTGAAGGCAAACTGTTAGAAAAAATGGGACTGCTAAAAATGGACTTCCTGGGATTGAGAATGCTTACCGTTATAAAAGATACTGCTGAACTTATAAAAAAAAGACATAAAATTAAATTAGATATTGAGAAATTGCCGTTTGACGATAAAAACACATTCAAGCTGCTTTCTGATGCAAAAGTAGCAGGCGTGTTTCAGGTAGAAAAATCAGGGATGCGTGACTTACTCAAAAAACTAAAACCTAAAAGTATCTCGGATATTACTGCACTGATTGCACTATACCGACCGGGTCCGATGGGTAGCGGTATGCTGGATGAATTTGTCGCAAGATATCATGGAAAGACAAAATTTAAATACGAACATCAGTTGATGGAAAAAATTCTATCAGAAACCTACGGGATTATCGTATATCAAGAACAGGTGATGCAAATAGCAACAGAACTGGCTGGGCTTACGCTTTCTGAGGCGGATACTTTTCGGTCTGCAATGAGCAAAAAAAATGTTGACCTGATTGAACAGTATCGTGAAATATTTTTGGACGGCGCAAAGAAAAAAGAACTTACATATAGAATTGCTGAAAAAATTTTTAATAATATCAAGAGTTTTGGTGAATACGGGTTCAACAAATCGCACGCAACCGCTTACGGATTCTTAACCTACAAAAGTGCATACCTTAAAGCGAATTATCCACTTGAGTTTTTTACAGCACTTCTGTCGTCTGAAATCGGACATACTAAAATAAGTAAAGAAGCAGAAAATAAAATCGTTGAATATATAAAAGATGCGCAAGAATTCGGAATAGAAATCTATCCGCCTGATATAAACAAATCTTTTGCAAAATTCACAATTGAACATAAAGGTATCAGGTTTGGACTTGTAGCAGTCAAGAATGTTGGTGAAGGTGCGGTTGATGCAATAATAACAGCACGCGAAAAAAACGGTGAATTTAGTTCACTTGCTGATTTTATAGCACGGGTTGATTTACATCTTATCAATAAACGAGTTCTTGAATCGCTCTGTAAAGCAGGTGTGCTTGATAATCTGCTCAATAAAAGAGCAAATATGCCAGAACGTGATGTTTTTTACGAAAATATTGAAAAGATTATTTCACAAAATGCAAAATATAAAAAAAGTAACCGTAAAGAACACGAAAGGATAGATAACCAGGCGTCACTTTTTGAACTGGCAGAAATCAACCGGAATGAAGATAAAATACCATCAGCCACCCCCACCCAAGCGTTAGAAGAAATCCCGAAAGAAAAACAATGGCATGAACATCAACTGCTTGCGTTTGAGAAAGAGGTGCTCGGATTTTATCTGTCCGGACATCCACTGGCAAAATATTCTAACGAGATAAAAATTTATACAAAAACCAGTATCGCAGATATAAAGAACATAAAAAACTCGCCCTCTGCCACTTCTGAAAAAGGTGGAAAGGTGGGTGGAGGTGGGAGTGTACGAGTTGCCGGGATTGTCGCTAATTTAAGACGACTAACCTCTAAAAAGAAAGAACAATACGCAAGATTTAAGTTGGAGGATTTAGATGATGAAATTGATGTGGTTGTATTCCCGAAACTTTTTAATGAACATTGTAAAGATACGCTTAAAATGGATGAAATGTTAGTTGTATCAGGCAGATTAAATGCTGATGCTGAACCACCTGAAATAATTGCGGATGAACTGGTTTCGTTTAAGAATGCCCGACGAAAACTTGTCCGAAAAGTTATTATCACAATCAGCGCAGTCGCACTTGAAAAATCAGCACTTGCAAAACTTAAAGAGTTTCTAAAACAACATCACGGTGTTGCAAAAGTTGAGTTCAATCTTATCGGACATACAAGTCATACCACTACAAGAATTTTAACTCCGCTTGAAATTGAGCCTAATGATACTGTTGTATCAGGAATAGAAAAAATTTTTGGTAAAGGTGTTGTAGAATTTGCTTGACAAATTATCAAAAAAAAGTAAAATAAATACTGATAAGAAATACATAGAAATAAATTGAAATAAAGTAGAAATTTGTTGCAACAAGCAATTTCCATCAATTTCAATGAGTTTCTATAAATTTCAGTTATATGGAGGTGTTTTATGTGTAAGAAGTTGGTTGTTTTTGTTGTTTTTGTTGTTTGGGTCGGTTTTGCAGTACAGTTGCTTTTAGCCCAGCAGGCAACTACATCCGCCACCCCCCAAAAAAAGGAAACCACTGCTGAAACTGATACCGGGCAAAAAGCTGGTTCAGCTACCTCGGCAAAATCTGCTCAACCGTCTAAACCAGCACAGGTAGTTCCTGCAACGCCTGCGCCTGCTGCTCCCCCCCGCACACCACCTGCACCACCGAAACCGGTTGATTACTATGAAATGTTGAAATCAACCGAAGCATTTAAAAGACGGGTTGCAGTAGATAATATCGGCAGGAAAAGAAATCCAGCTGATGCACCTGTGCTAATTGAAGCACTCAGCGATTCAGACCCAAGTGTTAGAATTATCGCATGCGATTGTCTCGGACTGATGCGAGAACAATCAGCAACGGATAAAATTATTACACTGCTTCAAGATAAAGAAGCACAGCTAAGACAGAGTGCCTGTGTAGCACTTGGCTATATCGGCGACCCGAAAGCAATCGCACCGCTTATTGAAAGAATCAAAACTGATACGGATACCGCTGTAAGAACACAGGCGGTTCTGATTCTCGGTAATATGCGTGCCCAGCAGTCAGTTGATACACTTGTGCCGTTGTTAAAAGATACGAATTTGGATATTCGGCTTATATCAGTCCAGGCACTCGGTAAAATCGGTAATAACTCGGCAGCACCGGAAATAAAAAATGCGCTAAATACCGCAATTGAAGAAAGTAAAACTGAAAAAGAACCCTACCGCCAGACACAGTATAATAGATTGATTACAGAATCTATAAAAGCAAGTGGTGATCTGAATGATAAATCAACCGAGCCACTCCTGCTGATGCTTCTACAAAATGATGATAAATCTATAAAAATTACAGCAGCCACAGCACTTGGCAAAATCGGTAATAAATCAGGACTTGATGTTGCAAAAGAATTTGCAGCTGATAAAGATGATATGCTCAGAATGCAAGCAGTTGAAGCACTCGGGTTTATTGGTGATGCCTCTGTAGTACCAATGCTTGAAAAAATATATAATACCGACCCAAATAATAATGTGAAAACAACCGCTGAAATTTCACTTTATAAATTCGGTTGGCGCCGACCTCCACCAAAACCTGTAAAAAAGGAGATAAAAAAATGAACAAGAAATTTCTATTAATTTCAATTATATTTCTATCAATTTCAATTTGTAATTGCCTCTATCCCGAACCTGTCAAGCCGACTACAATAGTTGATGTTCCAACTGCAGAAGTGACTGAGTACTCAAGTTATGACCTGAAATTCAGGTTATACGGCGAAGGTGGTGTGCTTTCTGAAATGGTCTTCGGCGTATTCAAACCTATCAATATCGGAATCTCGTGGGATGTGGATAAACTTATCGGCTCAGGCACTACAATAGATACCAGACCACCCGCTATTCTGTTTAAGGCAAAAGTGTTTCAAGGTGGAATGACAATCCCGGCAATCGCAATTGGTTACAGCGGACAGGGATATGGTTCATACAATAATACTGATGAAACCGACAGTATTCCCGATACAGAACCGGATAAATATCAGAACAGAGAAAAAGGTGTGTATCTGGCTTTGACACAAGAGTATTTTGTTCCCGGACTTGAAATAACATTCGGCTGTAATATCTACGATTTTGATAAGGAAGGTGTCTATAGTTTCGCAGGTATTACATATGGGATTGAGAATAAACTGGTTTTTTTAAGTGAATATGACAACATCCGCATGGCACCTGAAAACCGCGCTAATCTCGGCTTAAAACTGTTTGTTACTGATAATGTTGATGTTACAATCACCGGTAGAAATCTGTTCAGAGGTCCTGAATCAGAAAGAATCGCTATAATAAATTATAGAGGAAAATTCTAAAATCGTAAAAACTACTGGCAGACAGAATGAAGTCCCGAACTTGTTCGGGTTATCTTGCCACGGAAAACACGGAATTCGCGGAATGAAAAGAACTGTGAATTCTGTATTCTCAGTGGCTTGTCTTGTTTATTATGTCTAATCTTCTTGATTTTGAAAAACCTGTTATAGAACTTGAAACTAAAATCGCTGAGTTAAAAAAAATTTCTGAAGAACATAAACAGGATTTTTCGGCTGAAATCAAAACACTGGAAGAAAAATGCGATAAACTGAAAACAGAAATTTTTGGGAATCTTTCCGCCTGGCAAAAAGTTCAATTAGCAAGGCATCCTAACCGACCTCATACTCTTGAATTTGTAAATAATCTAATGACTGATTTTGTAGAACTACACGGTGATAGACATTTTGCCGACGATAAGGCGATTATTTGTGGGTTTGCAAAGTTCAATAACGAGCAAATTGCAGTTGCCGGTCACCAGAAAGGTAAAACTACTGATGAAAATATGATGCGAAATTTTGGGATGCCAAACCCTGAGGGATATAGAAAAGCACTCCGCATTTTTAAACTTGCTGAAAAATTTAATAGGCCTATTATCACTTTTGTTGATACCTCAGGTGCATACCCCGGAATCGGTGCGGAAGAACGAGGTCAATCAGAAGCAATCGCAAGAAACCTGTTTGAAATGTCACAGCTAAAAGTGCCAATTGTTGTCTGTATTATCGGTGAAGGTGGCTCAGGTGGCGCACTCGCTATTTCCGTTGGTGACCGACTGCTTATGCTTGAAAATGCTATCTATTCTGTGATTTCACCTGAAGGTTGTGCGGCGATTCTGTTCAAAGAAAACGCAACTGAAAAAATTCCAGAAGTCGCTGAATCGTTAAAACTTACTGCACAGGATTTGAAAAAATTCGGGATTATTGATGAAATAATAAAAGAACCTTTAGGCGGTGCACACCGAAATGTTGAAGAAACTGCAAAAACTTTGGGCTGTGCTATCAAAAAAAATCTGTGTGAACTAAAAAAATTGCCAACTGAAAAATTGTTAGAAGCACGATACCAAAAATATAGAGAAATAGGTGAGTTCAAAGAAAAGAAAGTTAAAACCAAAAAAGTAAAAGATGGATGAAATACTTTTTGAAGTAAATTGTTTTCATTTTAATAAAAAGATTAGAACTACAATAGAATATTGGCAACGGATAACAAATGAAAAACATCCATCAATAAAGGGACAAGAAAATAAAATTATTTCAGTTATTCAAAATCCTGATGAGATAAGGCAAAGTAAAAAAGACAGTGATGTGTTTTTATATTACAGATTATTTGATGAAAAATACATTTGTGTAATATCAAAATTTCTAAATGATGAAGGTTTCATTATTACGGCGTATAGTACAACAAAAATCAAGGAGGGTAAGATAATATGGAAAAAATAAGGGTCTATTATGATGAAATTGGGAATACATTAAATGTCTGGTTTGATGACCCTCAAAAGGAAGTGGTTTCTGAAGAGGTTGGCGGAGAGGTCATCCTGAATAAAGACAAGGATGATAAAGTAATTGGTTTTGAAAAATTAAATTTTATCTCTAAACCAGATGAAATGAAAATAAAAAAAGTTCCTGTGGAAATTCTGGTATAGTATTCCGTAACCGAATGAAAAGACTTCTAAAGAACCGATTATAGGTCACTATTCTTCTCACAATGACTTAAAAAAAAATTTATGAATCAATTACAGATAAAGGAGAGTAAAATGGATAAGTACAAAGACATTGATGTTCTGGTATGGGATGCAGTTTTTGGAGATGATGAAACAAAAAAGTATTGCAGATATTTGATTAGGAAAAAAGCACAAGAAAACGGGTTAGGTCCTGCATCAATTTACGAACTTTACAAAGCAATCGGGAAAAGTGAAATATCAGGATTTACCGTGCCTGCAATGAATCTCCGCGGTATGGCGTATGATATGGCTTGTGCGGCATTCCGTGCTGCAAAAAAAACCAAATCTGCTGCAATCATTTTTGAAATTGCACGAAGCGAAATGGGATATTGTGACCAGAAGCCATCTGAATTTGTTTCCGCAGTTCTTGCAGCAGCACTCAAAGAAAATTATAAGTATCCAGTTTTTGTTCAAGGTGACCATTTCCAGGTAAAAGAAAAGGGATATAAAACAGACCCGCAAAAAGAACTTGATGGGATAAAAAAACTGATTGCTGAATCGGTTGACGCCGGGTTTTATTCAATAGACCTTGATACCTCAACACTGGTTGACTTATCAAAACCGACTGTGAAAGAACAGCAAAAAAATAATTACGATGTTGCAGTTGAACTTACAAATTTTATTCGGTCAATTGAACCAGAAGGTGTAACAGTTATGCTCGGTGGCGAGATTGGTGAAATAGGCGGTAAAAATTCTAATGAAGAAGAATTGCGTGCATACATCAGTGGATATAATGAAACACTCGGTTCTGGAAAAATCGGTATTTCTAAAATCGCAGTCCAGACAGGTACAGAACACGGTGGTGTGCTTGATGCTAATGGTAAGCCGGTAAAAGATGTCAAACTGGATTTTGCTACACTTGAAAAACTGTCTAAAATTGCACAAAAGGATTACGGACTGGCTGGCTGTGTCCAGCATGGTGCGTCAACACTGCCTTCAGAGATGTTTGATAAATTCCCGAAAACAAATACCGCTGAAATACATCTTGCAACAGAATTCCAGAATATGATTTTTGATGCACCAAAGTTCCCAGCCGACCTGAAAAACAAAATTTATGAATGGCTGAAGGTTAATTGTGTATCAGAAAAAAAAGAGGGCGAGACGGAATCCAAATTTTTCTATAAAACACGCAAAAAAGCATGGGGACCATTCAAAAAAGAAACATGGTCAATTGCTGAAAAAATTAAAGCGGAGATTATGTCAGAACTTGAAAAAAAATTCGTATTCCTTTATGAAAAACTGAATGTGGTTAATACCGACAAAATTGTAAAAAAATATGTGAAAGTGCCGAAAGTAGAAATCAAGAAACCTGGAATTGCCGCCTCTGAAAAATTTGAAGGTGCTGATTGAAAATGGACTGGAAATTATTGTTGAGAGAAATAAAAAAAGATAAAAATATTGTTGCTGTATATCTTTTTGGTTCACAAGTAAAAGGCAATGCTGATAAAAAAAGCGATTACGATATTGCGTTTCTTTGTAAATATCCGCCGAAAAACGAGTGGAATTATATTTCCAAATTTAGTTGTTTATTTATAAAAGAGACACTTGATATAAAAATTCTTAACGAGAATGCCCTTTTTTTTCAATTTCTTGTAATAGAAACAGGGAAGGTATTGTATTGTTCAAATCACAGAAAAAGAATAGAATATGAAGCGCATCTCATAAGCGAGTATCAAGATTATAAACCATATCTTGATTATTATGACAAATGTATGTATAAGCATATAATGGAAGGTTCTTATGGATATGGATTATAAAAGCATAAATAAACATCTAAATTTTTTAAGAGATTATATTGAATATCTTGTAAAAGAAAAAAGACAGGGTAAAACTTTTAGCAGGTTAAGAAATGAAGAAGCTCTTCGGTATAGTATTGCTTTTTCGCTTTTTCAGGCGGTTCAGAATTGTCTTGATGTTGGAAATCATATCATTTCCGAGATAAATTTCCAGCGTCCTGAAACAGCAAAAGAAACTTTTGAAGTTCTTTCTAAAAGAGAAATAATTTCTCGAAAAACATTGAGGTTTCTTGTAAAAATGGTTGATTTTAGGAACCGAGTAGTCCATCGGTATGGTGAAGTGAGAACAAAAGAATTGTATTTTATGACAAAAAACTTAAAACCGTTTCTTGTATTTGAAAAGGAAATAGTAAAATTTTTGAAAAAACGCCAACAGGGAAAAGCAACATAGTAATCAGCAATTTTGTTGACTACTTACTAAAATTCGAAAGCGCTGACTATATAAAACGGCATAATTTATGACAATTGTTATTATGGATAGTAAAATGTAGTGCGAGGATTTATCCTCGCTAATAGCGACCTTAAAAGGTCGCACTACATATTTACATTTTATCAAATATAATGCCGTTTTATATACCACTTAAAACTGTTATGGCAATAAACAAGGATTTTGAAAACCACTGAAACACTGAAACACGAACCTAAAAATAAAGAGAGTTGTAGCGTCCCATTTTACCCCCCCCACCAAAATTTGGTGGAGGGGTTTATATGGGACGAAACGACCGATATAAAATCGGTCGCTACATTCAGTGTTTCCGTGCTTCCGTGGTTATAATTTGACACTACCCGTAGTAGGAAAAGAGGGATTTGTATGAAAGCAAAACAAATAATATCGGAACTTCAGAAAGAGAGGGCGAAGTTTAAACCAGTGCTGCCTAAAATTCTTAAAGAAGGTCCTGCGTTAGTAAAACCCAAACTTGGCAAACCAACCGAAAGTGCAACAGAACAGGAAACCATGCAAAAACTTTTTCCAAATATATACGGGCTAGCAATGGTAGATTTTGTTAAAGGTAAAAATCCTGATATTTCAAAAAAAATTATGAATGTTGGCGTTGTCCTTTCAGGCGGTCAGGCGCCTGGTGGTCACAATGTCATTGCTGGGCTTTTTGATGGATTAAAGAAGGCAAATCCTAAAAATAAACTCATCGGGTTCCTCGGAGGTCCTTCAGGAATTCTTGAAAATAAACAAAAAGAACTCACAAAAGATATAATAACTGAATACAGAAATACTGGCGGGTTTGATATGATACAATCCGGCAGAACAAAAATAGAAACACCGGAACAGTTTGAGCAGACAAAAAAGGTTTTGACTGATAATAAAATTGATGCAATGGTAATTATTGGTGGTGACGATTCAAATACCAACGCAGCATTTTTAACAGAATATTTTAAGCGCGAAAATTTACAGATATGTGTAATAGGTGTGCCAAAAACGATTGATGGTGATTTAAAGAACGAACAGATAGAAGCCTCTTTTGGGTTTGATACTGCAACAAAAATATATGCTGAACTCGTCGGTAATATCTGCCGTGATGTTAACTCTGCACGGAAATACTGGCATTTTGTTCGGTTGATGGGCAGAAGCGCATCACATATCACACTTGAAGTGGGCTTAAAAACACAGCCTAATATCGTGCTTATCGGCGAAGAAGTGCTTACCAATAAAATGACACTCTCACAGATTGTTGACGGTATCGCTGAGATAATCGTGAAACGAGCCGAGCTGAAAAAGAATTTCGGCGTTATACTTGTGCCTGAGGGCTTGATTGAATTCATACCTGAAATGAAAGAACTGATATCCAAATTGAATGATGTATTAGCGGAAAATGAGACGACTATCAGTCCAATGCCTACGGTTGACGAGGAAAAGAGTTTTATTTATACAAAACTGCCTGAAAATCTGGCAGCGCTGATGAAGTCGTTACCAAACATTATTTCATCGCAACTCTTAATTGACAGAGACCCACACGGTAATGTTCAGGTTTCACAAATTGAGACGGAAAAACTTTTAATAGATATGGTTAAAAAGAAATTATCAGAATTAAAAAAAGAAGGAAAATATGCTGGAAAGTTTTCAACAATCACACATTTCTTTGGCTATGAAGGCCGCTGTGGTGCACCGTCAAATTTTGATGCAAACTATTGCTATGCACTCGGATATAATTCAGCAGTATTGGCACTTAATAATTTATCGGGGTATCTCTCGTCGGTAAAAAAACTGACAAAAAAAGCAGACCTGTGGGAATGCGGTGGTGTGCCACTTACAACGATGATGACAATAGAACGACGAAAAGGCAAAGAAAAAGCGGTTATAAAAAAAGCATTGGTAAATCTTGACGGGAAACCATTCAAAACATTGCTTGAAAATAGAGATATATGGGCATTGACAGAAAGTTATCTTTATCCCGGACCTGTTCAGTATTTTGGTCATTCGTCTATTACCAATATACCAACAATCACGCTTAAACTGGAGCAAAAATGAACGAATTAAATTTGATTACCTGTATTGTGCAGAGAGGTAAGGCGGATAAAGTTGTAAAAGATGCAATCAAATCAGGTGCGGAAGGTGCAACCATTTTCTACGCAAGAGGCACCGGCGTCCGTCAGAAACTGGGCTTTTGGGGAAAGATAATTACTCCCGAAAAAGAAGTGATCTTGATTGTGACAAAAAAGTCAGAAACGAATGCTGTTTTTGATGCAATTATAAAATCAGGTAAACTTGATAAACCAGGTCAGGGATTTGCATTTGTTCATACAGTAGATAAAGCAATCGGCTTTTTATGAAATTTTCTTTTTTAATTTTTTTGGTTGGTATAACGCTTCTTTCTTTATACGGCAAAAATTTTGATATAAAAGCAATAAAATCTTCCAACGAAACCACAAAAACTGTTCAGAAACCAGTCAACAAACAACATCTTGATAAAGAAACACTCAAAAGTTTTCAGGACGAACTCGGTCTCGCTGCCGACAAACCGATGGTTGAAGTAAAAGTTGTTTCGCCAATTCTTGACAAGTTTTCAAAAGTAACTCCTAAAGATATCGGAGCGTCAAAAACATTAACAGAAACTATCAATGAATTTTATTTGAAAACTGTAAATTCCATTAAATCACTACTTTCTAAATATGATACAAAAATTACATATTCTGCGCTTTTGATTGCGTTTATCGCGTTCGTCTCAAAATGGCTGGATATTTACAAACTGGCATATTTAGTCAGTAAAGTTGGCTGGTTTTTTTCCAGGTTTGTATTATTCATTTTTTCTATCAGCGCAATTATTCTCTGGTTCTCACTCAAAAAAAATCTATGGCTGGATGTCGGCGATAACCTGTTTTTTATACCACTACAGGTGCTTATCATATCCTCATTTGCACTCAAAATAATGGATATGAACTATCCGATATGGAACCGCCTGTTTGGCAGTTTCGTTCTGCCGATAATATCAGGGATAGCAACAAACGCAATAATGTTTTTGTAAAAAAGTGCTTAACAGAATGCATATTTTTTGTTATATTTTTGTCAGAGGTTAAAGAAATGGTTAACAGTGCAGTCATTGCGAGGAATGAAATGACGAAGCAATCTCAGAGCACTAGTCGCAGGTTAAAACCTGCGACTACACTAA
>JBFLWK010000048.1 GCA_040757695.1 Elusimicrobiota bacterium | reverse complement strand
TTTCAAAATTCAAAGAGCAATTTCAAAGGTCAAACCTTTGATTTGAATGAATTTGCAAATATATTTTATAGTGGTTCCGACGAGCCGTATCAAAAAAACAGTGTTTATAGCCGTTTTTCAGGTCGATCAGATAAAGATAAAGAAAAGATTTACAAAGTATTAAATAACATATTTGAAAACAGAATAAGAAAAATTGATTAGAATACGAAAAAATAGCTACACTGTTCCTACAAAACTGGCAGAAATTATTGAGAAAGCAATATAAAAAATTATGTCTAAAATGAATATAAACGAAGGTTTTCAGATTGATAAACCAAATGTTTTTGTCCCCTGGGAAATTGATGAACAGGGCTTGATAAATCTTCTTGAAGATTATGGATTAAAAAAAGTAAAGGATGGTTATTACTATTTTTCATGCAAATCTCTTGGTGGTTTATCTCATGAACTGGGTTTCCATTTTGAAATCAAGCCAGACGAGAAAAAAATTGAAGAATTTGAAAATTAAAAGTGTGTGGATTTATCATTATATTATGGAGAGATTTGGTTCTGAAGAACATCTGATAATTAAAAAGACAAAATAAGGTTGTGTAGAGAATTCTATGGTTAAAAGATACTTTGTTGTTTTATTTCTTTCAATATCTTCGTAAAAATTATTTCGGTAATAGTTGCTCATTTAGCTAAATGAGCAAGTGAGAAATTTATGAAATGTCCAAATTGTGGTTATGAACAACAGGATGGCTTGACAGAATGTCAGAAATGTCAAATTATTTTTGAAGATTTTAAGAAATTATGAACTCTGATAAAATTATTATTAAAGGTGCAAGAGAACACAATCTTAAAAATATAACACTTGAAATTCCAAGAAATAAACTTGTTGTTATTACAGGTCTTTCAGGTAGCGGAAAATCATCACTTGCGTTTGATACAATTTATGCAGAAGGTCAGCGCCGTTATGTAGAATCGCTTTCTGCATATGCGAGACAGTTCTTAGAGCAGATGGAGAAACCGGATGTTGACCATATTATCGGGCTTTCACCTGCGATTGCGATTCAGCAGAAAGCGGTTTCAAGAAATCCGCGTTCTACCGTCGCTACCGTCACAGAGATTTACGATTATCTGCGGTTGCTTTTTGCCCGTATCGGTATCCCGCACTGTCCTGAATGTGGTAAAGAAATCAAGCCACAATCTGCACAAGAGATTGTTGAGGAGTTACTAAGCCAGTCAGCAGGAACAAAAATCGTTATTTTATCACCTGTTGTTCAAGGTAGGAAAGGCGAGTATAAAGAACTTTTTAGAACACTTCTACAGAAAGGTTTTATCAGAGCAAAAATTGACGGTAAAATCTATGAATTAGAAAAACCGCCCAAATTAGAAAAATACAAAAAACATGATATTTCAGTTGTTATTGATAGAGTTGGTATATCTACTGAGATAAAGTCACGACTTGCAGAATCAATTGAGACTGCCCTCAAACTTTCAAACGGACTTGTAGAAATTATCTCCCATCTCCCATCTCCTATCTCGCATCTTTTCAGTGAGCATCACGCCTGTACAAATTGCAAGATAAGTATTCCTGAGATTTCACCCCGTTTTTTTTCATTCAATGCTCCTTACGGTGCTTGTTGTGAATGCGATGGGCTTGGTACAAAAATAGAAGTTGATGAAGACCTTATTGTGCCTGATAAGAATTTATCAATTTATGACGGTGCATTACTTCCATGGGCAAAACCAATAACAACACGGAGACATAGATGGACAGGTGCATGGTCAAATTATTATTTTGAGCTTTTGGAAGATATTGCAAGCAGATACCATTTTTCATTAGATACACCATTCAAAAAATTGACTAAAGAGATACAAAATATAGTTTTATATGGTGATGAGCAATTTGAAGGTGTCATTGGGAATCTTGAAAGGCGCTATAAAGAAACAGAATCAGAATATGTTCGTGAAGAAATTTTTACAAAATATATGCGGACAAAAACGTGTGATAAATGCCTTGGCAAACGACTTAAAAAAGAAGCACTATCAGTTACAATCGGCGGTAAGAACATATCGGAGATTACAGAACTCTCCGTAAAAGATGCAGTACTTTTTTTCAGAAATCTTAATTTAACGGATACTCAAAGATATATCGCTAAAGAAATTATTAAAGAAATAAACTCGCGGCTTTCGTTTCTTACAGATGTTGGGCTTGATTATATAACGCTTGACCGAGAATCATCTACACTTGCTGGAGGTGAGGCACAGCGAATACATCTGGCAACACAGATTGGTTCAGGGCTTGTTGGTGTTTTGTATGTTTTAGACGAGCCAACTATTGGACTTCACCAGCGGGATAACCAGCGGCTTTTAGATACGCTTTTTAGTTTAAGAAATCTTGGTAATACCTTGATTGTTGTTGAACATGACGAGGCAACAATCAAAAGTGCAGATTATGTGGTTGATTTAGGTCCCGGTGCTGGAGAGGCAGGTGGTGAGATTGTTTTCGTCGGTAATATAGAGCAATTGCTCTATAATAAGAAATCATTAACTGCCCAGTATCTTAACGGCAAATTAAAAATTCCAATACCTGAAAAATCTCAACGTAAAACAAAAAAATTTTTAGAAATAAAAGGTGCTGCACAATTCAATCTTAAAAATATAAATGTTAAAATCCCGCTTGGTAATTTCGTAGTTGTAACAGGTGTTTCAGGTAGTGGTAAATCCACACTTATTTACGAGACGCTGTATAAAGTGCTCGCACAAAAAATTTATAACTCAAAAGAGATTCCAGGTAGATACAAAAAAATTATCGGCTGTGAAAATATTGATAAAGTAATTATTGTTGACCAGTCACCAATTGGCAGAACACCACGGAGTAATCCGGCAACCTATACCGGTGTTTTTACACCAATTAGAAAGTTATTCAGTCAACTGCCACTTTCTAAAATGAAAGGCTATACACCGGGCAGGTTTTCGTTTAATGTAAAAGGCGGTAGATGCGAGGTATGTGAAGGAGATGGCACAAAAAAAATAGAGATGCAATTCCTACCCAATGTTTATGTAAGGTGTGAAATTTGTAAAGGTGCAAGATTTAACGACGAAACACTTTCTGTAAAATACAAAGGGAAAAACATTTCTGATATCCTGAATATGTCGGTTGATGAAGGGCTAAAATTTTTTGAAAATATCCCACAGATTAAAAAAATTTTACAGACACTTGTTGATGTTGGGCTTGGTTATATAAAGATAGGTCAGCCGGCAACAACGCTTTCAGGTGGTGAGGCGCAGCGTGTAAAACTATCAGCAGAACTGACCAAACGTGCAACTGGCAAGACGGTTTATATTTTAGATGAGCCTACAACAGGGCTTCATTTTGCAGATATCCATAAACTGTTAGATGTCTTGCATCGGCTTGTAGATGCCGGCAATACAGTTATTGTTATTGAGCATAATCTGGATGTTATAAAAACAGCCGACTGGATAATTGATTTGGGACCCGAAGGTGGTGATAAAGGCGGTGAGGTTGTATATCAAGGCAAAACTGACGGGATTTTGGATAACAAGAAGTCTTATACTGCAAAATATCTAAAAGATAAGTTATAGAACATTTGTTCTATAACTGCCGACGACAAATAATGCGAATTTCAGTAATCTGGCAGTATCGGAATTTCAAACAAGCCACAGAATCACACAGAAAAACACAGAATTTAGATTTAAAAATATTTCAGTGTACTTCTGTGAAATTCTGTGGAATTCTGTGGCATATGTTCCTTTTAATTTTTATCTTGAATCCTTACCTGCTGTATCCCCAAACACTAAACGATGCTATTTTGGAAAGCCAAAAATTAGATTACAAGAAATCACTAAAAATTCTCAAAAAATTACCACAAACACATCAAGTTCTAAAACATCTTGGCTGGACATATCTTAAACTTGGAAAGTATGCTAAAGCGTCAAAAGTTTTCTTAAAAATCAGCCACCAAAACAATTATGAAATCCTATTTGGGCTTGGGCTTTCAGATTTTTTTGCAAAACACTACGAGAATGCCTACCTGTATTTTACAAAATGTTTAGATATTAATAAAAACTGTGCAGCAGCAGAATTTTTTCTTGGCGAGATTAGAAATAATCAACAAAAATTTGATGAAGCTATAAAGCATTATAAAAATACGCTCAAACTGGATTACAATTTTATTGAAGCCAGAATAAAACTTGCCCGACTCTATTATACTGTAAAACAATATGACAACTCGTTCAAAGAATATACAACACTCTTAAATATAAACCCACATTAAAAGAAGCACAAATAAACAAACAAACACTTTTAGCACTTATTACCAAAAAACCGGAAGAAATTAGTCCACCAAAAAGAATTTCAGAAGGGAGTATTGTTTTACCCGCTGCTAAACCTGAAACAATACCGGTTCTACGAATAGGGCTATTAAAAAATGTTGAAGAGATAAAACTGTGGGCTGAAAAAGGTGCTGAAATCCTTACAGATGGCAAAAAAGTATTTTATATAAAGCCAAAAGAGATTTTTATATTGAATCGCTATTCAGTCCCATCTAATATTTTTAAATCAGCAAAAGTTATTATTAAACCCAACCAAAAGAATTCTACCTTGATTATTCAGGATATAAAATATGCTCAAGGGTTTGCGTGGGCGGGCGTTTCAGATAGAGAATATCGCGGTTTCTTTGAGGTTTCAGTATCGTCAGTTGGTTTCTCGTTGATAAATATCGTCAATATTGAAGAGTATCTTTATTCTGTTTTGCCGTCTGAAATGATTTCCTCCTGGCCTGAAGAGGCGTTAAAATCTCAGGCAGTTATCGCGAGAAGCGAGGCACTTTATAAAAAAAATATTTCTAAACCACATAAAAAAGATAATTTTGATTTGTGTGATGACCAGCACTGTCAGGTTTATAAAGGTGTGAAACAAGAAACATCATCAACAAAAAAAGCGGTTGATAATACCCGAAGCGAGATTCTGGAATATAACGGTAAAATCGCACACACGCTTTATTCTTCAAATTGTTCAGGACATACCCAATCCTCAAAAGAACTCAATGGCTGGAGTGATGAAGCATATTTACAAGGTGTTATTGATGCAGAAATTAGATTCCCAACTGATTTAGTTCATTTTGATAAATGGATTAAGCATCCGCCAGAAATATTCTGTGCACCATCAAAATATACATACTATGCAGAAAGCAGATGGATACGGGTTGTTTCACAGGAAGAATTAACTGAACAACTCAACCAAACTTACAATCCCGGCAGTATCAAAAAAATAATTCCAATCAAACGGTCGGCTTCCGGACATATAAACCATTTAGTTATAGAAGGGACAAATAACAAAATTGAAATTGAAAAAGAAAACCTTATTCGCCAGATTGTGTTAGGTCGGCTGCGGTCTACAAATTTTATAGTTGATTGCTATGGTAAAAAAAACGGGCTACCGGAGTATTTTATATTCTGGGGTGCCGGCTGGGGACACGCTGTCGGATTGTGTCAATCAGGCGCTGCTGGGATGGCAGAAAAGGGCTACAAATATCACGAGATATTAAAAAGATACTACAAGGACACTTATATTAAAAAATTAGGGTATTAAAGATTTTTGTTGACAAAAATAAGAAAATTTCTTATAATGAACTTGTTAAAAAACCCCAGCAGTTACTTTACCACGAAAGTCGTAATCGTGGTAAAGTAAATCGTGAACTGAAAGTTCACGGCTACTTTTAATTTTTAATTGCCGTCAAAAAAGGGGGAGATATGGACACATTAACAGCAATTACAATAATTGCATTGATGTTTACGGTTTATGCTTGGTATAATGGCAGAGCAACAAGAGGACTGTTAAAGGAACTTTTTTCAAAGATGGATGAAAGGATATTAAAGATGGATGAAAGGACATTAAAGATGGATGAAAGGACATTAAAGATGGATGAAAGAGCAGAGCAGCGACACAGGGATGTAATAGAAACATTAAAGCAGCAACACATGGAAATAGTTGAATTATTGAAAATGAGTGAAAAGCGACATGAAGAAGTGATGAAAGCGTTAGAAAAAGGTTTTGGAACACTAATTCAACAAGGGGCAACCTAAAATGGTTAAAAAAATGTCAAAATTTAGGAGGTGGAAATGCAAGTTAAAAGGGAAGTAAAAAGTTGGAATTGGTTTTTGCTACTTGCGACCTGCTACTCGCTACTTTCTATCTTTTTCGGATGCGCTAAAAAACCGGTTGTTAAACCGATAGAACCGGTGAAACCGCCGGAAGTGATAGAGCCTGTGCCTGCGGAAGAGCCGTCTTTACGAGGTAAAGAGTACAGAAAAGTGCCACAACTTGAGACGGTCTATTTTGATTATGACGATGCAAGATTAAGAGCAGATGCGAGAGAAACGCTATCCAAAAATGCAAAATGGCTTAAAGAAAACAATGATGTAGAGATTGTTGTAGAAGGGCATTGTGATGAGCGCGGCACTATTGATTACAATTTAGCGCTTGGTGACCGCCGAGCAAAAGCAGTCCGAAGTTATCTGCTTAAACTTGGTATAAAAGGTAACCGGATTGCTACGATTTCATATGGTGAAGAAAAACCGGTAGATTTCGGGCATGACGAGAATGCGTGGTCAAAAAATCGGCGTGCTGAAATGCTTGGTAGAATCCCGGAAACAGAAAAATAAAAGGTTAAAGGTTAAAGGTTAAAATGGGGCAGGTTAAAAGTAAAAAGTTAAAATCAAAATTATGGCAAAATATTTTAACCTTCTACCTTCTACCTTCTACCTTTTACCTGTTTTTTTCTGGTTGTATTGCAACCCAGAAAGATGTTATTACACTTCAGACAAAAATCACTTCACTCCAAACCGAAATAACCAACCTGCAAAACCAGCTTTCTGATATGCAAAAAAATCAAGCAGACCTGTCAGTCCAGATGGAAGACCTGAACTCAAATATCAAATCGCTTTTTGAACGGATTGGCGAGACAAACGAAAAGTTTGTAGTATTCGGGCAGAAGTTGGAAGATACAAATGTTGATTTTACTAATAAACTGAAACTGCTCTCGGAAGTAGTAACCAAAAAGATTGAAGAGACCAAACCCACGCCAACACAAATCTACGGTGCTGCATATACCGACTACACAATGAAAAATTATGATTTAGCGATTGCTGGTTTTCAGGAATACATACAACAGTATCCGAACGGGACATTGACTCCGAATGCACAATTCTGGATAGGGGTATGTTATTATAATAAAGATGATTATGAGAAAGCAGTACAAAATTTTAATACATTGATTACTTCGTATCCCAAAGTAGAAAAAATTGCAACTGCGAAATTAAAAAAAGCATATGCACTGCTGAAACTGAAACAGGAATCAGAAGCGATTAAAGTTTTTGAAGATATTGTAAAAAATCATCCTAAAACACCTGAAGCCCGACCGGCAAAGGAATATCTCGCCCCACCTAAAAAACCAAAATGACCGATATAAAATTCAGTTTTGTTGTTTCGGTTTCACTCCATTTTTTGTTTTTTTTATGTATCTCTTTTTTTGCTAAACCAACTTCCTCAAAAATATATTATATCCCAATACAGGTGATTGGCGGTAGCATTGGTGGTGGCGGTGGTGTGGGTGGTGGAGATATAGGTGGAACAGGGGAAGGTGGCGCTGGCGATACTATTTCTGCCGAGAAAATAGTCCAGCCTGCAGAAACAAAAAAAAGTGCTGATGTTGTAAAGTCAGGCGATATTGTAGCAAGTAAGGTAATGACTAAAACTACAAAACTGAACAAAAAAGATATTCTGAAATGGGAAAAACCGACAGGAAAGGGAACAGGTGGAAAGGGGACAGGCTCAGGCAGTGGTACAGGCACAGGCAGTGGTTTCGGTAGTGGTATAGGCGGTGGAGTGGGAGGTGGACTAGGTGTTGATGTCGGCAATTTCCCGTATATTGGCTATGTAAATATTTTAAGAAACAAAGTAGCACAGAATTGGAATCCAGCGCCTTACACTTCTGCAGGTGTAAAAAAAGTGCTTGTTTATTTTAGAATCTTGAAAAATGGTAAAATAGAAAATCTGACAATAAAAGAATCAGCAGGTGTCTCATATATAGACCGTTCTGCAATAAGAGCGATTACAAATTCGTCACCGTTCCCACCATTACCAGTGGGCTTTCCGGACAGTTCGCTCGGTGTATATTTTATGTTTGAACTTTCAGGCAGTTAAATGAAAAGCGCGAAACAAACGCAGAACAAAACGCGGAACAGACGCAGAACTTGGAAGTGGATTTTACTTTCTACCTTTCTACCCTTCTACCTTTCTACCTTTCTACCTGCTGTAGATATTTATCTTGAACTTAAATCCGGTGGACGACGATTGAATATCTCGCTGATGCCTTTAGATGATGATAGTGTGGGTGGAGTTTCAAAGGTCTCATCAGACATTTTACAGATTGTGTCAGACGACTTATCGTATTCCGGAATTTTTAATATAATAACATTACCTGCAGACCAGATACTTAAGAAAAAATTTGATTTCCCTAAAAAAGACCGCGATATTGCAATCGCTAATGGACTGGATACAATCGTAAAATTTGAAACCAAATTTAAATCAAACCGGCTTATACTTTCTGGATATTGCTGGGATGTCGCATCTTGCAAAAAAATGTTTGACCGGGATTACAAATTCAGCGAGGATGAAACCAGAAAAATTGCGCATAATTTTGCTGAGGATATAATAAAACTACTCACAGGTCAGCAGATAAAATTAGCGTCTAAAATCGCATTCTCTAACACGCTTTCAGGCAGTAAAGAAATATGGTGTGTGGATTATGATGGTAAAAATCTGACACGACTGACTTATCATAAATCAATCTCAATTCTGCCGAAGTTTTCTAATGATGCCAGATACCTGTTTTATACAACATATAAAGACGGGAATCCCGATGTGTTCAGATACGATTTTGAGAAAAGAAAATCAAGCCCGTTTTTGACTTATCAGGGTATAAACATAGTGGGCTCCGTCTCGCCTGATGGTCAGTATATTATTGCGACACTTTCTAAAGATGGCGACCCTGAACTTTATCTTTTTACAGATGCAAAAAAATTGGTCAGACGGCTCACCTACTCAAAAGGTGTTGATACTTCCGCTTCGTTTTCGCCAAATTCTAAAGAGTTTGTATTCGTTTCCGAACGAGGTCTGCAGGGGAATCCACAACTCTATATTATGGATATTGACGGCACCAATTTGAGAAAAATTACTTATACCGGCTACAACGGCTCACCTTGCTGGTCGCCAATTGGCGACAAAATTGTATTTACCCGACGAGCCGGTTCCGTCTTTAATATATTGCTATACGATATAGCAACACAGAAAGAATACCAGCTTACCCGAAATGCCGGCTCTAATGAAGAGCCGTCTTTCTCGCCGGATGGCAGACATATTGTATTTGTATCTACGCGTCACGGCCGTGCTGAACTGTTCACGATGCTCGCTAACGGAGAAGCACAGAAACCGCTTCTCACAATTTCGCGTGATTCTACAAATCCTGTCTGGTCACCTTGACTTTTCTTGTTAATTTTGTATAATCATTATCTATGAAGGATAATCGTTGTTTCTTGCTTCTCGCCGCTTATTTCATACTCGTTACTTATCTTTATGCCCAGTCATCACTTGACGAACTGTATAATTCAGCACTAAAACAATTCCAGGATGGCAACTACAAATCCGCAATTGAGTTGTTTGATTTGGTAATTTCAACTGCGACAAAAGGGGGAAATAAAAGGGATAAGGGTGGTGAAGGTGGTGATAAAAATATTCTGCGTAAAGCATATCTCACCAAAGCGGATGCGCTTTCTGAACTTTTAGAGTTAGATTCAGCACTTAAAGAATACCGGCGGATAATAGAAAAATTTCCTAATACTAATGAATCACTAAAAGCAAAATTGGGTATCGGGCTGGTGTATTACAAAAAGAATAACTACGAAACTGCACGAGCACATTTCTTGAATTATATAAAAAAATATCCGGATACCAGAATAACAGACGATGCACAGTACTGGCTTGGGATGCTGCATTTTAAGAATAAAAATTTCAGAAAAGCAGCTGTCTCATTTACTGCGCTTGTTCAGAATTATCCTAAATCAAATTATGCTGCTGAAGGCTGGCTTCGGCTCGGTGATTGTTATTACAACCTTCCATTGAAAAAGTATAAACAGGCAAGAAATTCATATAGAAAGGTTCTAACAAAATATCCTGATAGCCCACAGGCAGAGTTTGCACTTTATAATATTGGCAGAACATATGATTCAGAAGGTTCTGTATATGATGCTATTTCTATCTATGTGCAATTTGTAGAAAAATATCCAAAATCAAAATTGTCGCCAGAAATTACATATCGGGTTGCGAGCTATTTTTATAAAAAGAAAAAATACGAAAAAGCAGCAAATTATTTTGAACAAATTGTCATAAACTTTCCAGAAAGTGAACTTTTAGAAGATGCCAGTTTTATGTATTCCAAAACACTCTATAAGCAGGGTGCTAAGACGGATGCCGCCAATTCATTCCAAAAATTTATCGCTACATATCCGCTAAACAAAAACAATATAGAAGCCATACTTTATATCGGTAATTATTATCTGGATTCAGGCGATTACCAGAATGCAATTAGTAATTATGAAAAAGGGCTAATGGCTGAGATAAGTGATACTGAAATTATAGCGATGTTGAGATATAATTGCGCACTTGCATACCAAAAAATCAGTGATACTATTACCGCTGAAAAGTATTTTGCTGAAATCCTGTATCGGTATCCTAAATCACTCGCAGCTGCGAAAATGTATTTACAGCGTGGGGTTGATTTGGAACGGGCTGGCGATTATTTCGCAGCAATTGAAAATTACGAACTTGCTGCTACAATATCAAAAAATAAAAATATCCAGAAAAATGGCTCGGTTGATTATGGCATAGAAGACGATGTGGGCGCATTAGCACAGAAAAAAGCAGCGGATTGTTTCTTTATACAGAAAAAGTATAAAGAAGCAGCCCGCGAATACTTAAAAGTAGTGTATTTGTTTAACGACTCAGAACTTGTTGCGGAATCGCATTTTATGTCCGCGAGGGCATCCGAAGAGATTGGTTATGTAAAAGAGGCAAAACAGAATTATGAAATTGTGAAAAAAAAGTACGCCAATACCGAATGGGCAAAAAAATCAACTGAAAGACTACAGGAGATAAATAAGAAATAACATTCCCACGTTAGCGAGAACATAAGAACAAGAATGAAAAAAAATATTCTAATCAAGAATGCAAAACTTATTGTCCAAATGGATAACAAAAAAACAAAAATTCCTAATGGTAATATCTATATTGAAGACAACGAAATTAAATTCGTCGGCAAGCAGTTACCCTCTACCCTCTACCCTCTACCCTCTACCTGCACTATTATTGACGCTTCTAAATGTATTGTCCTGCCAGGATTTGTCAATACCCACCATCATCTTTATCAAACACTCTACAGAAATATCCCAAAAGTCCAAAATGCAGAACTGTTTGACTGGATAAAATATCTTTATACCGTCTGGCGAAATATAACGCCTGATGCGGTTTATACAGCCGCACTCGTTGGCTTGGGTGAACTTTTATTGACGGGTTGTACTACATCGTCAGACCAGTTTTATATTTATCCTAAAAACCAGCCGAAAGATTTGCTGGATTTTGAAATTAAAGCTGCACAACAAATCGGGATAAGATTCCATCCTGCTCGCGGCTCAATGTCCAGAGGTCAATCAAAAGGCGGGCTTCCACCAGACGATGTTGTTCAGACGGAAGATGAGATTCTGAAAGATTCCGAGCGCCTGATTGATAAATATCATAATCCGGAAAAATTTTCTATGTGTCAGATAGCGCTTTCACCTTGTTCACCTTTTTCGGTTACTACTGACTTGTTAACAGAAACGGTAAAACTCGCACGACAAAAAAAAGTGCACTGCCATACGCACATCGCAGAAACAATTGACGAAGAGCAGTTCTGTATTGAAACACATAATTTGAGACCGCTGGCATATATGGAACAAGTCGGCTGGCTTGGACAGGATGTATGGTTCGCACACTGCATTCATCTTAACGATACTGAAATAAAATTATTAGGCAAAACAGAAACAGGTGTTGCACACTGCCCGGTTTCTAACCTTCGGCTGTGTAGCGGTATCGCATCTGTTGGAAAAATGATTGACGCTAATGTTCCTGTATCACTCGCAGTTGATGGGTCTGCATCAAATGATTCTTCAAATATGTTGAGAGAACTTAAAACATGTCATATGGTTCAGCGTCTGAAATCCGGTGTAAAATCAATATCTGCCGAAGATATTTTGTGGTTGGCGACTCGCGGTGGTGCAAAAGTTTTAGGCAGAGACGATATCGGTTCAATAGAGGTTGCTAAATCTGCCGATATTGTTCTGTTTGATGTAGAAAAAATCGGATACGCCGGCGGGATACATGATATTCTGGCATCTTTACTTTTTTGCGGAGATTCGGATATTGCCGATACAGTGATTGTTAACGGTAAAATAGTTGTTAAAAATGGCAAACTTATGAATATTGACGAAAATCTACTCTATCAAAAAGCAAATAAACTTGCCAGAAAAATGGTTGGTTAACGGAGGCGTGTGATGTTCAAAATTAAAGGTAAAAGGTTAAAGGTTAAAATTAATGGTTTGGTTTTACTTACTTGCTTACTTGCTTACTCGCTCACTTGCTGTCTTTATGCCGAAACAAAAAAAAATGCAACCACAAAAGCATCACCTAAATATGAAACAAAAAAATCAACTGCGACTACAAAACCTGATACATCAGCAAATATTGAAAAACTTAAAGATAAAAATTGGATAATCCGCAGAAACGCAGCAATAACTCTGGGTACTGAAAAGAATAAAAAAGCAGTTGTGCCGTTAATCAATTTGCTTAAAGATAATAATACCGAAGTTCGTAGATGTGCAGCAATTGCACTCGGCGAGATTGGTGATAAAAAAGCAGTTCCACACCTCATAAAAGCGCTTAATGATACTGATGGTGGAATGATTATTGATAGCGCCAGTTCGCTCGGTAAATTAAACGACCCATCAGCAATTGATGGTCTCCTGAAACTTCTTTCTGATGGTAGACCTGTTATAAGAATCACTGGACTTAAAGCATTATTTTCCTTTAAGGATGATATTAAAATCTCATCAGCAGTTATCAGTTGCATAAATGACGAGGCGGAAGGTGTGCGGATTCTCGCAATTCAACAGGCAGCTTCACTCAAATTAAAGTCAGCAATCCCGAATTTAATAAAGAATCTTTCTGATGTTAATCTAAAAGTTAAAGTTGAAACAATAAAGGCACTTGGCGAAATTGGTGATAAATCTACAATTGAACCACTCAAGAAAATACTTGTAACTGAAGATGAAATCCCAGAAGTAATTGAATTGATAGAACAAACAATCTCAAAATTGGAAGAGAGTGGAGTAAAAAAATCTGAAAAGGAAGACCACAACGAAACAAAATGAAACGGTTATCAGTAGATGCATTAAAATGTGTTGGATGTCTGGATTGCGAACTAGTATGTGCTATGAAACATTTTAAGACGCACTCACGCGGGCTTTCTGCAATTTCCTGTATTAAGTTTGACGAAATTTCGCGTGATGTGCCAGTTATCTGCCAGCAATGTGAGAAACCTGCTTGTATGGCTGTCTGTCCCGTCGGTGCAATTTCTGCTAATTCTCAAACAGGTGCAAAAATTGTTGATTTTTCTCTGTGTATCGGTTGTCGGATGTGTGTTTCTGCGTGTCCGTTTGGTGCAATTTTCTGGAATGATGCTGAAAAAAAACCGATTAAATGTGATCTGTGTGACGGCGAGCCGGAATGTGTAAAAATTTGTCCGTCAGAAGCAATTGTTTATACTGAAGAAACAAAAATGGAATTGAAAAAAAGAAGGGAAGTAATATCAAAAATCCACGAATTGTTAAACTTAATTGTAAGTAAATAAAATTGCGGAGGAGGCGTTAGTTCATTAACTCAAGAACATTAGAACATATGAACGCCTTTTAGGTATTTATGATTACCGTGCAGGTCTATACAACATTAAAAGAAAAACTTAAAACTGGAAAAATTGAACTTGAAACACTCAATGTTGCTGATGCATTAAAAAAATTGGAAAAACAATTTGGTGCAGCGTTTAGGAATGAGCTCTATGACGGCAAAAAACTGAAAAATTATTACATATTTTTGCATAACGGTAAAGCAATAGACCATAAAAAAGTCGCAAAAGAGAAACTGAAAGATGGCGATACTTTACACATATTCCCACCAATTGCAGGAGGCTAGAAGATGTTTGCCAAAAAGGGTTATTGTGGAAACGTTTTAAGAGTGAATCTATCAAACAGAAAAGTTACAAAAGAGCCTTTGGATGATTTTGTCGTCAGAAATTATATAGGTGGCAACGGATTTTCAGCATATTATCTTTACAAAGAACTTAAAGGTGGCGAAAACCCGCTTGGTGAAAAAAATAAAATAATTATCGGAACAGGTCCTTTGACTGGCACACTATGGCCTTCATCGGGTAGATTCACTATGGGTGCGAAATCGCCTTTAACGGGCTTCTGGGGTGAAGCGAATTCAGGCGGGTTCTTTGGTGCTGAATTAAAATATGCTGGTTACGATTGTATGATTATAGAAGGGAAAGCAGAAAAACCTGTGTATATTGAAATAGAAGATGAAAATATCACTCTGAATGCTGCGAAGAATCTCTGGGGCAAAGATACAAAAACAGTAACGCTTGAACTTCAAAAAAATGACAAAGAAAAACAGGTTTTGTGTATCGGAATTGCTGGTGAAAACCTTGTCCGATATGCCTGTGTGATGAGCAATCTTCATCGTGCATTTGGTAGAAGCGGGCTTGGTGCTGTATGGGGTAGTAAAAATCTTAAAGCGATAACTGTTCGTGGTACAGGCAGAGTTGATATTCACGATTACGAAAAATTTTTTGAACTTGCAAAAGAAGGACACCAACGAATCCAAACAGACCCGCGGGCACGAAATATGTTCAAATACGGTACCAACCTGCTTGTTTCTGCAAAACAGGCAATTGGCGAGTTTGTGACAAAAAATCATTCAACGGGTGTTTTTGAAGGTGCTGAAAAACTCGCAGCAGAACGGCTTGCAGAAGAATTTCACGGCAGACCTCGTGCATGTTTCGGTTGCACTAATGCATGTAAAGAGGTTTATATTACCTCACCAAACAATCCCTATCAGCCGAATTTAACGACGGAAGGACCTGAATATGAAGGCACCGCATTTTTCGGTTCTAATCTCGGGATTGATGATTACGATACGATTTTATATGTTGCTGATTTGTGTAATAAATACGGTGTTGACCAGATTTCATGTGGGAATGTAATCGGATTTTTGTATGAATGCTACGAGAAAGGGATTGTTTCAAAAAAGGATTGTGATGGACTTGATTGCTCGTGGGGAAGTAAAAATACTGTTGTTAAACTTGTAGAAAAAATCTGTCGTCGGAATGGGATAGGCGATTTGCTCGCAGAAGGCGTAAAACGTGCTGCAAAAAAAATTGGGAAAGGTGCTGAAAAATATGCGATGCATGTCAAGGGTCAAGAAATTTCAGGTCAGGATGGAAGGACTCATCGCTCTGTTGCGTTGACTCATGCAGTTGGTGCACGCGGTGCAGACCATCTTCGTTCGCTTGTTACAGTTGACCAGTTAG
Organism: Elusimicrobiota bacterium; assembly: GCA_040757695.1. NCBI lineage: Bacteria > Pseudomonadati > Elusimicrobiota > Elusimicrobiota bacterium. Next base: position 1,240 of record JBFLWK010000048.1, on the reverse strand, counting down.
GCTATAAAGAAGCAGCAGGAAAAAGATACTACAAACTTTTAGAAAATAAATCAGCGAAAGAAAAAGAAAAAATCTTAAATGACTTGTGTAATCCATATTCTGAAAAATATAAAGCATTCGCAGTAAAAACAACAGAGGATGTATTTGCAATTCGCGATGCATTGGTTGTCTGCTGGTATACCTGTGGCTGGCCACCGATTTTCTGGATTGATGATTTCGCAAAAGTTTTACCATTAGTAACAGGCGAACAAATGTTCGCATCTGTTGAAGAGTTAATAAAAATCGGTGAAAGACAAGTAAATGCAAAACGGCTGTTTAATTTAAGAGAAGGATTGACTGCAAAAGATGATACATTACCAAAAAGATTTACTGACGAGCCGATGCCTGAAGGTCCCGGGAAAGGGCAGGTTGCAAATCTTAAAATTATGCTTGATGAGTATTACAAACTTCGTGAATGGGATATAAAAACTGGCAAAATCACAGACAAAAAATTGAAGGAATTAGAATTGAGAAAAGATGAATGATGAAATTGTAAAAACATTACCACGAAATCACGAAAATACGAAACTTAATCCCCACTTTAGTGGGGGTTGCTTTTTAGCCGACTGAAGTCGGGTATGAAGTCAGGTATAATAAGATTTTTAGCCTTTCCTCGTGGTCATTGATTGAAATTCATAGACATCAAGTTAAAGGTTAAAGGTTAAAATTAAAAACACAGGAAGACTACATGTTTGTGGTTTGGTGCTTAGAATTTGGAATTTGCTGTTAACAGGAGGTGATGGAAGGCATTTAAACGCTGGATAAAAATTCTAATGTGCGTATCAACACAGGTAGAAAAAAACAGATGGTTCATATTTCTTTGATAACATGCTAAAATGATTGTGCAAAACTGTAGTGCGAGCCCCGTTAGAAAATCATTTCTGTACGGGGCGAGGATTTATCCCGCAGGTTAAAACCCGCGGCTACATAGCGAACTTAAAAGTTCACACTAAAAGTGCACAACACAAAAACAGTTAATCAAAGGAAAGGAGAACTATCTGCAAAACTTAAACAGGAGGGTTTAAGATGAGTGTGCCAAGAAAGTTCCTTGAATTCTTGTCGGTGGAAGTCCGAACTGGATAAAGTGGACAAAACGATTATGACCAAACCGATTAACTATATTGTGGATATGGACATAGAAAAATTCTTTGATACCATAGACCACAAATGGTTAATGAAGTGTCTTCGGCAAAGAATAGCC
>JBFLWK010000047.1 GCA_040757695.1 Elusimicrobiota bacterium | reverse complement strand
GGCGACAAAGTAACTGCACAAACTATACAGAAATACATCCAATATCAAAGAGCAGAAGAAGACAGACGCCAGTTAAAACTTGACTTTTAAGATACCCCGCAGCTTGCTGCGGGGAGTATGTCATTTCAGCGGGTGCCTATACTGTTTTTGAGCATTTATATAAACCTGAAGAAGTAATAAAAGAGATAGCACGGGTATTAAAAAAAAATGGAAAAGTGGTTTTGATAGGACCGAATTATTTCAGCCCGATTAATAATATAGACAATCCATTTGATAATTCGTCTGTTAAAAATGCACTATTGTATATTCTGCGGAATGTGTTCAGGATGTCTTTTTATAAAAATTCAGGCAGGATAATAAAAAAAGAGGTTGGTATTGATAACAAAATTTATTTCAGAGAGTTGCAGGTAGAAAACCTGACAGGCAGTGGTGGTGATGAAGATGCTGTTTTTTATATGAATCCTGTTGATATAATAAATATGTTGAAAAAAAACGGGTTTAGAATTGATTTCTTTAGTTCGTTTGGTTTCCGCTCAAAGTTTATAAATAGAATTATCAAAATAATCAACCTGATTCCTTTTATCCGACATATCGGCTGGGGAACAACAGTGATTGCCACAAAAATTAGGAGTAATATGTAAGTTGTGTTAAAAACAGGACGCAGATGAACGCAGATTATCAAGATTTTAAACATAAAATAAATATCTTACAGCATCGGAATTTCAATAATTTACCGCAGAGACACGAAGCCACAGAGAAAACATAGAAAGAACTCCGAGAAACAACTCTGTGAACTCTTTTTACTCTGTGACTCTGCGGTGAAAGAATTTGGGGGTTGACTATCCTGATTTATCTGCGAAAATCTGCGTCCAATTTACAATGGCTAACATATTACAAATAGGATAATGAATAAGAAACCTAAGGTTGTTTTAATTGAGTGTGTATGTCCGCATTACCGGGTGCCTGTTTTTAGGAAACTGGCTGAAAAAGTGGACTTAACTTTTTTTTATGGAAAAGGTGAAAAAAAAGGTGCATTAAAAAATGCGTCCAATATAGAAGGATTCAAGCATAAAGAGTTGTTTACTTTTGTCTTTAAGTTATATACCAGAGTTTTTCCGATACGCTTGGTATGGTTTCCTTTTTTGCTTTTACATATTTTCAAAGAAAACCCTGATGTAATAATCTCTGAAGGTGTTACAAATATGATAAATACTATGTTTATTTTTGTCTATTCAAAAATCGTCAAGAGCCCGTTAATAATCTGGGATAATGGCAGAAAAAAAGGTACCAGAGCAAAAAGTATTCTCAAAGAAATTGTTGGGCCTATACATACATTGATACTAAAAAATGCAACTGCGGTTATTGGATACGGTTCAATTTGCAAGGAGTATTTTATCGCATGTGGTGTAAAGCCGGAAAAAATATTTATCGCACAGAATACCATTGGTGTAGAAAGATGCTTTGCAGAAATAGAAAAACTGATAAATAACCAGCAAAAAATTGACGAAATTAGAAAAAAATATAATTTATCAAATAAAAAAGTAATTCTCTATGTAGGTGCGCTAGAAACAAGAAAACGGGTTGAAAACTTGATAGTTGTATTTAATGAGATAAAAAAAAGCATGCAAAATATCAGTTTGCTGATTATTGGTGATGGACCTGAAATGGGACACCTGACTAATTTGGTGAAACGCGAGAATATAAGTGATTGTCTTTTTTTGGGTAAAGTAATAGATGAAGTAAGTAAGTATTTCTATATTAGTGATGTTTTTGTTCAGCCGGGTTGGAGCAGTTTAGCATTAGTTGAAGCAATGGCTTATAGCAAACCGGTGATTACTGTTCCATATGGTGGGGTAGAATATGGAATAATTGAAAACAACAGAGATGGAATAATTATTGACCGAGATGATTTAGTAGCGTTAAAATCAGCGATTCTAAAAATTTTGGGAAATGAGACTGCAAGCAAAAAAATAAGTAAACTTGCATTTGAGAAAGTAAAATATTTTACGCTGGATAATATGGTTCAAGGTATTCTTGACGCAATAAAGTATTCAGTGGGTGGCGGGGGGGAGTATCTGTAGCGTCCGATTTTAATCGGACGATGATTTTGTAGTTGTAGTGTCCAGTTTTAACTGGACGAAATTACTAGCGTCCATCTAAAGATGGACGCTACAAAGATGGGCTATCGTCCATATGGACGCTACAAAGATGGGCGCTACAAATCGGGCGCTACCAATAAAAGTATGGATCAGTTAAAAAATTATTCAATTGCGGTTGTCAGTTTAACCTATCCACCGTATCTTGGTGGCGCAGAAAGGCAGATGTCATTGCTTGTAGAGGAGTTGATAAAACATAAAATCAATTTGACTGTATATACAATCGGACATCCTGATAGAGGAAAAAAACCGTATATAAAAGATACTTTCAAACTCGGCAGAAAAATAAACTTTTGTGATAAATTAGTTTGGTTTATACTGCTTTTTTTTCAATTACAGTTACTAAAAAAAAATACAGTAATTTATTCGTTTGGATATGGTTTTGACAAATTCATAATTTATCTTGTTCATATATTGAAAAAAATTCCGTTTATTATAAAATTCCCGGGCACACTGGATGAAAACCTGTTTAGAAGATATCAAGCGCAAATTAAAAAATTACCAGAAAGATTGCAGTACAAAATTATATTAAATGCCAATTTTATTATTGTGCAGGATAATATATCAGTTAAAAACTTTTTGATGAAATTGAAAGTTGACAGAAACAGAATAGCAGTAATAAAAAATGGCGTAAAAATTAACCAGTATAAAAAAATAGATAAAATAAAAAAAATCCTGTTTGTAGGACGGATTATTGCTGAGAAAGGTATAAATGAATTATTACGTGCTTTTATTGAAATTAGTAGCGAGATAGAAGACCTTGAGTTAAAGGTGATAGGAGACGGGCCGGATTTGCCAGCAATAATGAAACAGTTTGAAAGAATGCGGAATGGTCGGGTTATTTTTGCCGGTAAAATAAATAAAGTAGAAAAGTATTATCAAGATGCTGATTTGTTTGTTTTTCCAACATATCGTGAAGGTTTACCGAATGTTGTTTTAGAGGCGATGTCGTTTGGACTGCCTGTAATTTCTACACCGGTAGGTGCGCTTCCTGAGATATTTACAGATTATAAAGAGATAATTTATGTAAAACCAAAAGATGTTGTAGATTTACAGAACAAAATGAAAGAACTAATCTTGAATCCTGCGTTGGCAGTACAAATCGGTTATTTGGCATATCAAAAAGTAAATGAAGAGTTTTCTATAGAAAAGAACTGTCAGGAACATATTCAATTATTTGATAAAACAATGAGTACACAGGAAAGTAGCGTCCGATTTCAGCCGGACGAGAGTAGCGTCCAGTTTTAACTGGACGAAATTACTAGCGTCCATCTAAAGATGGACGCTACAAGATGGACGCTACAAAACAAAATGAAGATTCTATTAGTAAATAAATTCTTATATCCTAAAGGTGGCGATGCAGTATCTATGTTTACAACAGGTAAATTGCTGGAATCAAAAGGTCATCAAGTTGCATACTGGGGTATGAAACATCCTGATAACCCGCGGTTTCTATATGAGGACTTTTTTGTAGACCAGATTGAATATAATATCCCATTAACCCTGAAGCAAAAAGTTATACTGGTACTCAAAATACTTTACTCTGTTGAAGCCAAACAAAAAATTAAGCAGATTATAGATGCGTTTAAGCCGGATATTATTCATCTTAATAATTTTGCACACCAGATATCACCATCTATACTGCATGTAATAAACCACTACGGTATCCCGACTGTGCAAACCTTGCATGATTATAAGATAGTATGCCCTGCATATGGGATGTTTTATGAAGGTGAATTCCCATGTAATCGCTGTAAACATGGCAGGTATTATTGGTGCTTTCTGAAAAAATGTACCAAGAATTCACGAGCAAAAAGTTTGGTAAATGTCATTGAGATGTATCTGCATCATAAAATACTTCATGTCTATGACCTGATTAATATTTACATAGCGCCAAGCAGATTTATGAAAGAAAAAGTTATAGAAATGGGTTTTAAGAACGAAATTATGTATTTAAGCAATTTTATAGAAACTGAAAGATTCATACCTGACTTTGTATCTAAAGAACAGTCAATATGCTATTTTGGTCGGATTACAAACGGTAAAGGGTTGGAGACATTGATAAAAGCAGCAAAAGGGCTTACAATCACCGTTAAGATAATTGGGAAAGGTCCGATAGAAGAACTACTGAAAGAACTGGCAAATAAGGAAGGTGTCTCAAATGTTAAATTTCTTGGGTATATGAGCGGTAACGAACTTCAACAAGAAATTAAAGAATCTATTGCTGTAGTTCTGCCTTCAGAATGGTATGAGAATAACCCGATATCTGTTCTGGAAGCGTTTGCGTTAGGCAAACCAGTGATTGGTTCAAGGATAGGCGGGATACCTGAACTTGTAAAAGATGGTGAAACAGGTTATACTTTTGAAGCCGGTAATGCAGAAGATTTAATCGCTAAAATCACTAAACTTCTATCAGAACCGACTAAAATTATACAGATGGGCAGAAATGCCAGAAAACTTGTAGAAGACAATTTCAACCCTGAAAAACATTATCAGGAACTAATAAAAAGCTATCAAATAGCGAGCGCAAAAAAACAAACAAATGGCTGAAATTATAAAACCGCCTGAATATAATCAGTTATTTTTAATCAGTTTAGGGCTCTGTCTGGCAATAATAAATAAAATCAGGCGAACAATAATTGGCTATACATCACCGCGTCCGTTTTCTATTAAAGAAATTGAACGCAATGTAAAATACTGCTTGAATGCAGTACATAACTGGGAAGAAGTGTTAAAGATATACACTAATTCGGCAAACCCTTTTACAGGGAAGAATGTGCTTGAATTATGTCCAGGACAGGACATCGGAACAGGTATTATTATTTTAGCGTTAGGTGCTAAAAGTTATACCGCGGTAGATAAAAACAAACTTATGTATAGAACACCGTCAACTTTTTATAATGTACTACTTAACCATTTAGAAAAATTGCCAGGATACGAAACTGCGCAGAAAGCAGCAGCTGATTTTCAGAAAAGCGAATTTAATGGAAGTATTCGTTATATATGGGATGCACGGTTTGATTTACAACAACTATCATCAGAAAAGTTTGATATATTAGTTAGCCAGGCAGTTTTAGAACATATTGTAGATATTCATGCAATATTCCAGATTCTCTACTTTAAACTTAAACCCAATGCAGTAATGGTACACGAAGTAGATTTAGGCACCCATACAGGTTTCATCAGGGATTTAGACCCACTTAATCTTTTACGCTACTCGGATACTGTTTGGAATTTGGTAAAATTTGATGGTTCACCAAATCGGCTCCGAATGACCGATTATCAAAACATATTTACGGAATTAGGGTTTGTAAAGGTTGAGACCAAACAGAAAATGGTTTTAGACAGCGAATATGTGAAAAAAGTAAAGCCGTGGTTATCAGCCGAATTTAGAAAATATCCGGAGTATGATATTGAAACCAAATCGTTTTATTTATTAGCCCAAAAGGAAATGGGGACGGAGAATGAATAAACTCAAAATTATTAAAAAGTTCGCTGTATGGCAGATATTGATGGTTCTGAATAGAATCAACAAACACATTTTACCTAAACCATATAATATATATTTTCTTATTACATCCCGATGTAATGCAGATTGTAAATTTTGTAGTTTTGCCAGAAGCGCTCCCGAGCGGTATGATGAAGCGACTGATGAAGAAATTAAAAATATGTTGTTATCATTTAAGAACTATATCGGCTGTTTCCATATCAATATAACAGGTGGAGAGCCTTTAATGCGGAAGTCCTGTCTGCTACAGATTGCCCAATTTGCAAAAGAAAATGATATTATACTTGGAGTTACTACTAATGGCTTTCTGATAGATGATAAATTTTGTGAAGAGATAATGAAAAATAATCTGTTTTTCAATATAAATGTCTCAATAGATTTTGTTGGAGATGAACATTGTAAAAACCGCGGAATAAATATAAGTTTTGAGCAGTTCAAAGCCAAACTCGTAATGCTGTCAAACTATAAAATAAAATACGCTGCAACAACAAAGTTAATCGTAAAACCAATTATCAAAGCGGATAATTTAGACCATTTAGTTAAATTAGTTGAGTTCACAAAAGATATTAAATTTGACCATATAAATTTTCAGCCGATATTTGAATGGACAGAATACTCAAAAACATTGAAAAAAGATATAGCCATCTCAAAATTAAAAGAGGTACTGCATAGTTTAATAGAGTATAAACTAAAATATCCTGATTTGATATTAAACGAAAGCCGACATTTTGAGATGTTTTTACCGTATTTTACAGGCAGCATTAAACAAGACAGGAATATATGCGATGTAGGATTTAAAAATGTGTTCATTTATCCCGACCTTGATATAACTTTTAGCTGTTTTGAAAAATTCGGGAATTTAAGAGAACAAAGTATAGACATTTTATGGAAAAGCAAAGAAGCAAACAAGATAAGAGAAAAAGTTAAAAAATGCCAGAAAGTTTGCCTCGCTACATGTCAATTAAACAGAACACTATTAGAAAAAATACAGTACGGCTATAAAATCCTATTCCAAAAATAACAAATAATGGGGACGGAGGAAAATAAAGTAGCGTCCAGTTTTAACTGGACGAAATTATAATCGTCCATCTAAAGATGGACGCAAAGATGGGCTATCGTCCATCTAAAGATGGACGCTACAAAATCTGGCAGGAAAGTTTCTATGACCATTTTTTAAGAAAAGAAGAAACACTTGAAATGGTATCTTTGTATATATTAAACAATCCTGTGAGAAAAGGAATCGTTGATAGATGGGATAGGTATCCATATTCATGGTCAAATTACTATCAGAAAAAATTGTAATGGGGTCGTAATGGGGTCGGGGGAAAGTGATATTTCTTCTGCTTCTAAAAAGAATCGGAACCGTCCCAATACTTGCCAATACTTGGAGGGTTTATGATAACTAAAAAGAGTAAAATATTGATTACTGGCTGTGGTGGAATGTTAGGTGATGCGGTATATTCGGTTTGTTGTAAAATCTGTAATGTCAGTGCTACAGATATAAATGTAAATACAGAATGGCTCTCATATTTGGATGTGAGAGATTATCAAGCAATTGAGAAACAGATTTTAGAATTTAAGCCGACTGCTGTTTTTCATTTAGCAGCACTAACCGATTTAGAATACTGCGAGACACATCCTGACGAAGCATATAAAACAAATGCGTTTGGTACAGAGAATGTAGCGCTTCTATGTAAAAAATATAATATTTTAATGGTCTATATTTCTACTGCGGGCGTTTTTGATGGACTTCACGATGTATACAATGATTATGCAATACCGAATCCAATTAGTCATTATGGGAAATCAAAATATGCAGGGACACAGTTTGTACAATCTTGTTTAGACAGGTATTTCATTTTCAGACCTGGATGGATGATGGGCGGTGGACCGACAAAAGATAAAAAATTTGTTAAAAAAATTATAGACCTGATAAATTCAGGCAAAAAAGAGCTTCTTATAGTTAATGATAAATTAGGCACACCTACTTATACATATGATTTTGCTAAAAATATAATAGAAGTTATAAATAGTAATCTTTACGGTTTGTATAATATGGTCTGTAACGGTGAAAGTAGCCGTTATGAGATTGCTGAAGAGATATTAAAAATACTCAAGTTAGAAACTAAAATAAAACTTACTGAGGTTAGTTCTGATTACTTTAGAAAAGAATATTTTGCACCACGACCTTATTCAGAACGACTCATAAACTTGAAATTAAATTTTTGTGGATTAAACAAAATGCGAGATTGGAAAGTATGTTTAAGAGAGTATTTATCCAAGTTCAAATGGCTTAAATAAAAATGAAAATGAAAATCGCTATTCTGGGTATCAGAGGCATTCCTGCAAAATATGGCGGGTTTGAAACATTTGCCGAACAGTTATCAATAAGATTAGTTGAAAAAAGCCATCAGGTTACAGTTTACGGCAGAAGCAATATAATAAAGAATTATCAAACAGGTAGTTATTATAAAGGTGTAAAACTTGTAATTTTACCAACAATCTCGTATAAATATCTAGATACCATAACACATACCTTTCTCTCTATTATCCATTCACTATTTCAGTTCTATGATATAATTTTGATTTGTAATGCAGCCAATACTATTTTTTCGTTTATTCCAAGATTATTCGGCTGTAAAGTAGTAATTAATGTTGATGGTATAGAACGGCGACGAAAAAAATGGAGTTTAATAGGTAAATTATGGTATCTTATTTCTGAGATGTTATGTTGTGTGTTTCCTAATGAAATAGTTACAGATAATAGCGCGATAGAAAAGTACTATTTAAGAAGATATAATAAGAAATCAACAGTTATACCATATGGATATAACAGTGAAAAAATACTTACTACAAATATTCTGGATAGGATTGGACTTAACCCACGAGAATATATTCTTTTTGTTGCTCGGCTTGAGCCCGAAAATAACGCCCATTTGGTGATTACTGCTTTTCGGAATGTTCAAACAAACAAAAAACTTGTTATTGTTGGTGATGCCCCATATGCAAAAAGATATATAGACCAACTAAAAAAGTTAGCCCAAGATGACAACAGAATAGTTTTTACTGGCTTTGTTTTTGGACAGGGATTTAAAGAATTGCAATCAAATGCATATTGCTACATTCATGCAGGTGAAGTATGTGGGACTTCTCCTGCTTTGGTGGAAGCGATGGGGTATGGTAATTGTATTATTGTTAATGGTACTGCAGAAAATAAAGAAGTAATCGGGGATAGCGGGATTGTCTATAAAATGAATGATGTTGAGGATTTAAGTATGAATCTAAAGAAGATATTACAGTGTAATCAGGATTTGCTAAACCAGTACAGAGATAACGCCAAAAAGCGAGCGATACAGTATTATTCTTGGGAAACAGTTACTGATAAGTATGAAAGTCTGTTTCTTCAAATGCTGAAAAAATAAGGTTTATGTTGAAAAAAACAGTAGCAATTCTTATTGGATTAGTTGTCGGTTTGATAGTATTATGCTGGTTCAGAGTTTCAGTTACAGTGGTTATATTTTATTCGTTTCTGTGTATTTTTGGGGAGATGATTGTAGTATCATTTGAACAAAAGATTCCGCTGTTTTTAAGATTTGTTATATGGAGTATACTGACAGGCGCAATTTTAGGGCTTGTATCTCAAAAGTATCTTTGTGAACTCTGTCGGCAGAAAGCAATTATCTTAAAAGAGAAAGGCAACTTGACAACCGCTGAATTTTTTTTCAGATGTGCGTATTGTTTGTATCCGTTTGATGAAGCAACTGTGCTTAATTTAGGTAAAATGTTATTGCTTAAAAACCAGCCCGAAAAAACTGTAAAAATTCTGGAAGATTTTTGTATAAATAAAACTAACGAATCAGCAGAGATATTGGCTCTTTTAACCAGTGCCTATTTTGAAGCAGGTGAGTTAAAAAAATTAGTCAACACAATGAAAAAACGAGAAATAAAAACAACTGGTTTAATTAAGGATACCGGGTTTGAAACACCCGAATCGTTTTTTTGTTGGACAGGATTAACAGGCGAATATTTTCTATCAAATCTCAAATGCGAAATTGACAGAAAGGAAGCAAAAAGTGGACGTGCATCTTTAAAAATTATATTTAATTTCGGATATAATGTAAACTTTTATCCGATTTCTACCAGTATCCCAGCATTGCCTTCTACAAAATATAAGTTTAGTGGCTGGATGAAAACAGATATTTTGAGTGGTGATATGGGGTTTGAAATAACTGACTCAAGAGGTTATAAAACACTTTGGACTTGTTCAGAATTGCTTTCAGACAAAAACGATTGGAAACAATTAACAATACAGTTTGTAACCAAACCTGATACAAAAGAACTGAAACTAAGAATTAGACATTTTGGCGACGACATAGTTACAGAAAAATCAAAAGAAAAACCATTAAAAGGAACAGTCTGGATTGATGATTGGGAATTGAAAAAATTGTAATGAAAAAATCTGAGAAACTTATTCGGAATTCTGTAATCAATTTAGCGGGTTTTGTTGTCCCGCTTTTATTCGGTCTTATTGCCATACCCGTCATAATAAAAGGGCTTTGGAATAAAAAGTGATAGAAATGGGCAGTGGTAAAATATCGTTTAATTCAATTTATTATTCATTTGTTTTTTTGTTTTTGAGTGTTTTCTTAATCCCGTTTAATATCCTCAATATAATCGTTGCTGGTGTTCCCTTTCACTATGTTTATATCGGTGGTTTTTCAACGCTCCTTGTGAGTGTAATTTATATTCAAAAACCACGATTAACAGTTTTTAACAGATGGCTTATTTTTGTTGTGTTTGGATTTTCTTTAAGTTTGCTCACAAGTGTTGACCGTATTGATACTGTTCGTATATTGACAGGTTTTATTACAAAAGGTATTTTCGTCGCTTTTATATCAGAAAGGATTTTACAAAATAAAACAAAAACAACTGTTAAAATTTTAATTTCTTGTGCTGTACTGATTGCTCTATTGGGCATTATTGAATTCTTTTTTGGATGGAATGTTTATCCTAAACCTGTTGATTATCCCTCATTTGTTATAACTTCCACAGTAGGGAATCCACTGGTATTGGCTGCATATCTTATTTTGTTTTTGCCGTTATCCGTTTGGTATTGGGAAAATAAAAGAAACATTATTACATTTTTATCATTTTTTGTTATCACTGTTGGAAGTATTATTTCTTTTTCCCGAAGTGGTTGGTTCGCACTTTTTTTTGCTGGTGTTGTCTATTGTCTGAAAAAAAACTTTCTAAAAATTATTATTAAAAATTGGGTTTATCTGATTTCTTTTGTTGTGTTTTTAGGTCTGATATTTTTTTTGATGCCGAAAGATGCAAAAGATTTTTTTAACTATAAGTTCAACAGCAAAATGTTTGCTTCCAAGTCATTTGAACATCGCCTCAAATCATATATCACTACTAAAAACATTCTTAAGGACTATCCGCTTTTTGGTGTTGGATTTGGAAATTATCCCAAAGTGCATGAAAAATATATGGTAGAGGGTGTGCATAAAGAGACACCAACGCCGGATAATATATACCTGCGGTTTCTCTGTGATAACGGTATTGTGGGAGGTTCTGTATTTTTTGTTTTTATTATTTTCTGGCTATTAAAATTATGGAAAAAACGGGATAATCAATTGGTCTGGGCTATTTTCTGTGGACTTGTCGGTTTTCTGATAAATCAATTTACCGCTGATTTATTTTTGTGGGCTGCTCCCCAATTTGCTTTCTGGCTCTTGTTGGGTTTTGCAGTCGGTGAACTTAAAAATGGATATTCACAAAGTTTTTAAGAATACCTTTGCAATAGGGTTCTCACAGATAATAAACAAAATTATTCTTTTTGTTTTAACCATTTTTATTGCACGCTATTTGAAAGAAATTGGATTCGGTCAGTATTCTCTGGTTTTGACTCTTGTGGGCTTTTTTAATTTATTCACAAATTTCGGATTAAGTACAATTGCCCTGCGGGAGGTCTCAAAAAATTACACTTCTGCAAACAGATATTTTAACAATATATTTTTTTTGAGAATTATCCTGGGATTGCTCTCATATATATTTTTATTTGTAAGTGTTAAGTTGCTCAAATACAAACCTGAAATTATTACTGCAACCTGCATATACGGTTTAACACTTTTTACAAATAATATAATTGATTTAGTATCCTATATTTTTAATGCTTTTGAAAAAATGGAATATTTGGCAGCACTTACGGTTTCTTTGAATTTATTGACTTTGGTATTGAGTATATACATATTAAGAATTGATTATGGCTTATTGGGTTTGGTTACTGTATCGGTGATTGCAGGATTTATAGTTGTCTTTTTAGGTTTTTTTATTTCCAGGCGACACTTATATTTGGATTTTAAGGAACTAAATTTCGGTTTTGCAAAAGGACTTATAAAAAACAGCACTTCTTTGATGCTTCTGGGTTTTATTGGACTGGTGTATTTTCGTATTGACATTGTGCTCCTTTCAAAATTAAAAGGGATTTATGAAGTGGGTGTCTATAATGTTGCCTATAAACTTATGGATACATTTATGATTGTATCAAACAGTGTTGTTGGTGCCACCTTCCCATATATGGCCCGTTATTTTCATTCATCAATAAAAGATTTTAAGAAACTGATTAACAAATTATTATTGGTACTGATATTTTTAGGTTTAATTATTGCAACAACAATATCTATTTTTTCCAAGGAGATAATATTTTTATTTTTTGGCCCGGCTTTTGTTTCTTCAATCCCTGCATTGAAAATTTTGATATGGACAATTCCACTGATATATATCAATGCAGTTTTGGTTTACACCTTAATTGCTGCAAATCAACAATCACAAATAATAATTGTTACAGGAATTGTTACCATAGTAAACTTTTTGTTAAACATATTGTTGATTCCTAAATACAGTTATATCGGTTCAAGTTATATAACAATTATTTCAGAATTTTTTGTGTTGTTGGGGTATTGTTATTTAGTGAAAAACCGGGTTTTTTTGAAACATTATGAATAAACTTATATCAGTTGTTGTCTTAAATTACAATGGCAAAGAATATCTTAAAAATTGTTTTGATTCTTTGCAGAAACAGACATATTCACCTGTTGAACTGATAGTGGTTGATAACAATTCTACTGATGGAAGTGTTGATTTTGTGAAGACAAAATTTCCACAGGTTAAAATAATAAAAAACGAGAAAAATTTTGGTTTTGCCCAAGGCAATAATATTGGTGTTTTGAATGCATCGTCCCGGTATGTGGCGATTTTGAATAATGATACGGTTGTAAATGAAGAATGGTTGCAAAAATTGTGGGACTGTATGAAAGCAACTGACAGTGTTATTGTAGGGTCAAAAATTTATACAGTAGGGGTTCCGGATAAGTATTATGAAAAAAACGGGACATTAAATTTGATTGGCTATAATATCTACAATATATTTAATGACCCGCAAGAGATATTTATTGCCTCCGGTTGTTCACTTCTTTTTGATAAAGAAAAAATTGCTGTGCCGTTTGACCCGGATTATTTTTTTTATTCTGAGGATGTATATCTATCTTGGTTTGCTCGTCTTAAGGGCTATAAAATTTCACAGTGTTCTGAGTCAATTGTTCAGCACCTTGGTTCTGTAAGCACCCGAAAGCAAAAATCAAGTGTGCGAACATTTTATCAGGAAAGAAATCGTATTTTGAATCTATTTATCTTTTATGATTCAATTACACTGCTAAAAATAATTCCATGTTTGATTTTTGATATTGTTTTTAAACCGCTATATATTATATTTAATCCTAACAAGTCATTTACTGGGTGGATAAAAGCAATTTTATGGTTTTTTTTAAATCTAAAAATTGTTTGTGGTAAAAGAAAAAAAATTCAAAATCAAAGAATCATCTCTAACACTGAAATCCTAAAATATATGAGTTCAAAGATTTTTAATTCAAATAAAATAATCTGTAAAATCGTTAATACAATAAGTTGTTTGTATTGTTATTTTTTAAAATTAAAAACGGTTGAATTTAGAAACACGGAAGGTCGTAGTAACAATTACAAGATATCAGTGCCAACTCTGAAATACCATCATAGTATAGAAAAAAGTCATTTTGAAAGAGAGACCACTCACGGACAGATTATCGGGTTAATAGATAAAAATTCTGTTGTGCTTGATGTTGGATGTTCGACAGGGTTTTTGGGCAGGTATCTTATAGAAAATAAAAATTGTAAGATGTATGGAATTGAGATTGACGAAGAATCTGCCAAAATAGCCCAATCATTTTATCACAAGATAGTTATATTGGATGTAGAAAAGAGTGATGTGTTTGAACAATTAAACGAAAAATTTGATTTTATTGTCTTTGGAGATGTGCTGGAACATTTGAAAGATCCGGAACACATTTTAATTAAGGCAAGGGAAAAATTAAATCCAAACGGCTCTATTATAATTTCCATACCGAATATTGCAAATTGGAGAGTAAGATGGAACTTGCTGTTTGGTAAATTTGAGTATCAAGAGAGCGGAATACTTGACAAGAATCATCTGCGGTTTTTTACTCTGCATAGTATAAAAAAAATGTTTGATAAATGCGGATATGATATTGTTCATTTTCGTGGTGCCGGTGCTCAGATGCCCGTTTTTGTCAGAAACTTGTATCCTGCTTTGTTGGCCTCGCAATTCGTATTTAGAATAAAATTAAAATGAACAGACCCGTTCTTCTTTCTATTGTTATTGTAAATTATAACACCAAAAGTTTATTAATACAATGTGTTGAATCAGTTGTAAAAAATGTTACAAAATATGATTATGAAATAATCGTGGTTGATAATAATTCTACCAATGGCAGCAAAGAATTTCTGCAAAAGAGTGTCGGTATAAAGGCAATTTTGAATAATCAAAATATTGGATTCGCCAGGGCAAATAACACAGGAATAAGGGAATCTGTTGGAGAATATGTACTAATATTAAACAGTGACACTGTAATTTTGCCGGGTTCGTTGGATAGAATGATTGAATATATGATAAACAATCGGAATGTCGGAGTATTAGGACCAAAAATAGTTGACGAAAATAATGAAATCTCGCAATCGTCTTGGGATTTTATGCCAACGATAATATGGGAAAATGTGCGGAAATTGTTTTCGCCAGAATATGTCAGAAGATACAAAATCTTGTCAAGAGCACTTGATTTTCGACAGCGCAAAATCCGTGAAGTGCCAGTATTAAGTGGAGCATGTATGTTGATACGGCGAAACGTTTTTGCAACTTCGGGGTTTTTAGACGAAAATTTTTTTCTTTATTTTGAAGAGCCGGATTTTTGTGCTCGTGCTAAAAAATATGGATGGAAAGTTGTTTTTTTCCCATATGCCAATATTATTCATTTATTAGGTAAAAGCATGGAAAAAGTGGGTGATAAAACCCAGATTTATTATAGACAAAGTCAATTGTACTATTACCGTAAATACCGTCCGAGAATTGAACAACAAATCTTGAAATACTATCTTTATTTAAAATACAAAATCAAATTATTATTTGCCAACACTACAAACAGATCAATATATAACGAAATTATAAAAATTGTTCAAAAATGGTGAAAAAAATTATTTATGTGTCGGTCAGGTCAGACATTGGAGGCGGGCAGGAACACATTTGCCAACTTTTGTCAAACATTGACAAAAACTTGTTTGTGCCGTATATCGCCTGTCCGCCGCACGGATATTATGCCGAAAAATTTAAAAGTTTGACGGCAGGTTCTATTGAAATTCCATTCAGGAAATTTTCGTTATTATTTTTGCTGAAATTATGCAGATTTATCAAAAGTAATGGAATAGCACTTGTTCATTGTCACGGCAAGGGTGGTGGAATTTACGGTCGATTGGCAGGGTTGTTTACCAATGTTCCTGTTGTTTACACTTTTCACGGGATACATTTTGATAAGTATAATTGGTTTATAAGGCAAATATATTTTCTAATAGAAAAATTGTTATCGTATCTTACTGTTAAAATAGTTCATGTATCTTTTTCCGAAGAATCCTTAGCGATAAAACTCAAACTTCATTCCATAAAAAAGTCAGTAGTAATATATAACGGCGTGGATATAAAGCGGTATTCTTTTAACATACAGAAACGAAAAAAAAGCCGAGAACAGTTAAGTATTAAAGAAACCGAATTTGTGATTGGAACCATAGCAAGATTTGATCATTCAAAAGGTATTGAGAAAAGCATTGAAATAATAAAAATTCTTCTAAAACAAATTCCTGTTCGCTATATTTTGGTTGGGGATGGTGAACGAAGAAAGGACATTGAAAATAGAATTTACAAGGAAAACTTGAAAGATGTAGTTATGATTGCCGGGTTCAGAAATGATGTTCCTGATTTGCTTAATGCATTTGATGTTTATCTGTCAACTTCCGAACATGAGGGCTTGCCGTATACTCTGATGGAAGCAATGGCAACGGGAGTTCCGATTGTCGCTTCCGATGTTACTGGAAACAATGAAGTCATTGAGGATAATGTATCAGGATATCTTGCTCCGCTACATGATAAGAAGATGTTTGTTGAAAAAATTGTCAAATTATATAAAGATGAAAACTTAAAAAAACAAATGTCACAAAATGCGCGTTTCCGGATTGGTAACTTTTTCGGCGTCAATGCTATGGTTAAAAAGACCGAAAATCTTTATAAAGAAATATTAAAATTGGGAATTGGATAAATGAGATCACTTGTTATTATTCCGACTTATAATGAAAAGGAAAATATAGAAAAAATTGTTGAACATCTTCTTAATCTCAATAATTCGCTTCGCTCATCCCCGAATAACTTCGGGGACTACAATCTCAATCTATTAGTGATTGACGATAATTCGCCGGATGGAACGGGAAAGATATTGGACAGATTGCAGATTGCAGATTGCAGATTGCAGATTATACATCGTGAGAAAAAACTGGGGCTTGGAACCGCGTATATTCAGGGCTTTAAGTGGGCGTTAGAAAAAGATTTTACTCATATTTTTACGATGGATGCGGATTTTTCGCACAGCCCGGATTATCTGCCTGAATTTCTGAAAAAATTTACAGATTACGATTTAATTATTGGTTCCCGCTATGTCAAATGTGGCGGTGTTAGGAACTGGCCTTATCAGCGAAAACTTATCTCACGCTGTGGCAATTTGTATGCTAAAACAATCTTGCAGTTTCCTGTTAATGACTGCACATCCGGTTTTATGGGGTTTCGTCGGGAAGTGCTTGAAAGTATAAATCTTGATGAGATAAAATCTGAGGGCTATGGATTTTTAATTGAAATGAAATATAGAACATACAGACACGGCTATAAAATTTTTGAATACCCGATAATTTTTGTAGACAGAACACAGGGCAAATCCAAAATCTCAAAAAATATTATCTGGGAAGCGATTTTTTTAGTATGGAAACTTCTAAAACAGGTGCGATAAACCGATTGGTCATTTTATTAATTTTGATGTTAGCCGCTACTGTTCGGCTGCCATATGTTATTTTCTGGGATATATTCTATAATTCAGATACCGCTATTTTAGGGCTTATGGCAAAGAATTTTTTAAACGGCAAATTCTCACTTTATTATTGGGGTGGAAGATACTATGGTAGTTTAGACCCGGTTCTCTTAATGCCACTTTTCAAGATTTTTGGTTCCGCCGCAGCGATTTCTCAATTGATTCCTTTCACTATTACAGTAATTTTTCTTTACTGTTATCACTATTATATTCGGCTAACCTGCAATCAATGGATTGCTAATATCGCTACATTAATTTTAGCAGTTGCTTCGCCATTCTTTATGAAAGTTACTTTCAATACATATAATTATATCATTACATTAACTTCAGGGCTGCTCCATTTTATTTTAATCTTTCATATTTTGTATCGTGTAAAGAAAAATTATATTTTCTTTCTTCTTGGATTTGTTGTAGGTTTTTCATATTTTTATTTCAGACTTATCGTACTATTCTGGCTGGCAATTGGTTTGCATCTGCTGGTTTTGCGATTGGACTTAAATCATCTGCTATTACTTGTCAAAAATATAAAAAAATTAGATTTGGCTTTTTTATGGAATAAAATGATATTGCTTA